>CADBRG010000116.1 GCA_902797015.1 uncultured Lachnospiraceae bacterium | reverse complement strand
CCCCAAGTAGGTTTTATATTTCATTGTCCTACTTGGGGGTAGCATATCAAGCTTGCCTGGCACCTTTGTTTTTAATATGATTCAATATCGATCAGCTGTGTCCGGTCAACGCCATATGGCAGGATCGAATCCGCAAATGCGCGGAACTTGTTTGCCGCATCACTGACATAGAACTCATGTCTCTGTCCATCTGCACGACCCGCGCCATCATTCGCAATGTCGTTTTCTTTTAAAACACGCTCCAGATCCTTCGTTGTCTCATAGGCCGGGTTGACCAGTGTCACGCCTTCTCCGAGGATCTCCCGAAGCAGGGACCGAAGCAACGGAAAATGGGTACATCCCATGATCAATGTATCAATTCCGGATGCCATCAATGGCTCCAGATATCTGCATGCCACTTCTTTTGTCACCGGATCCTTCAGCCACCCCTCTTCCACCAGCGGAACAAAGAGCGGACACGCCTTCCCAAAGACCTGTGCCTTTGGATTGTGCATATGGATCACGCGGTTGTACAGCTGACTTTCGATCGTACTCGATGTTGCGATCACACCGATCTTTCCGTTTTCCGTTACCTGTGCTGCCACGCGGGCGCCCGGTTTTACCACACCGAGGATCGGAATGTCCAGCTCAGGCCTGATATCTTCCAGGGCCTGTGCACTTGCCGTATTACATGCTACAACGATCGCCTTGACATCCTTTGTTTTCAGAAACCGGATGATCTGTCTGGAAAATCGGATGATCGTATCTTTTGATTTGCTGCCGTAAGGCACGCGCGCCGTATCCCCGAAATAAACGATATCCTCATGCGGAATCTGGCGCATGATCTCCCGTGCCACTGTCAGTCCGCCGATACCCGAATCAAAAACACCAATCGGCGCATACTTTCTGTCTTTTTTTGTATGTTCCATTGATTTTTCCTTCTTACGGTTCCGGAATACTTACCGTAATCTCCATTTTACATTCTGTTACATTCGCCCCGCCGGACTCCATCCGATACTGTGTAACGACACAGATCTGATCGGATTCTTCCGATAACCCTGTCACCTCATATCCACTGGTATGGATCACGATCGGAATCTGCCCGTAAGGCGTAATATAATCTGTTGCATGTTTCTGATTTTCGGAAAACACCATTTTTGATCGGATGGCGCCTTTTTGTCTGAGCTCCATCTGCTCAACAGAAAGGATCAGGTGATTTTTGATCACCGCATCCCCGCCTTCCTGCGCCTCTTCATACAACACATGGTATTTTCCGTTTTTGATAAAGCAGGTGCCTGGCGCATTTGACGTCATTACCTGCGTCTCCTGCCCGGGCACCTGATGACTGCTCTTTAAAGACAGTATGATCTCTCCTGTCATATTACTCCTGTTCGCGGATAATGTCTCTCACCGCCATTGCCTGATTGTGCAGATGCTTATCAAGGCACTCTGCTGCCGCATCCTGATCTCCGGAAACGATAGCATCAAACATCTGCCTGTGCTCTTTGATCAGCTGCGGGAAAATGCTGCTGTCCTTTAAATACTCCACACGATACCGATACATCTGCTCGCGCAGATTATTTAAAATCATCAAAAGCTTTGGATTGTCTGCTGCTTTATAGATTACATCATGAAAGGCTACATCAGCCTGTGCTGTTTTTACGACATCATCCTGTTTCGTACAGTCTTCAAACAGATGCATCGCATCTTCCAGCTCGCTTAACGCTTCCTTCGTGATCAGTTCACAAGCCGTACGCAACGCCAGATCTTCCAGCGTCTTACGGATCATCAGGACATCGATCAGATCCTTTTCCGTCATCTTGGCAACATGTGCGCCTTTACGCGGAACGATCTTTGCCAGGCCTTCTTTTTCCAGCATATGGATCGCTTCCCTGATCGGCGTTCTGGAAACACCCAGCTTATCTGCAAGCTGCAGCTCCATCAAACGCTCTCCCGGCTGCAATTCCCCAGTCAGAATCGCTGTGCGCAGTGTCTGAAAGACCACATTTCTAAGAGGCAGATACGCATCCATTTTCAACTCAAGATTATCGGTCATAAAAGCCTCCTTTCTATCGCCGGTTATGATGTAATTCCGACGTATACAGATTGTTCACCAGTTCTGATGCCTTCAAGGCTTCATAAGCAGCCTGAATATCCTTTTCTTCTTTGAAAAGACCAAAAACTGACGGACCGCTGCCGCTCATCATCGAATTCATTGCACCATGTTCCATCATGATCTTTTTGATCTCTTTGATCACCGGATAACGCGGGATCGTCACGGTCTCGAGAATATTTCCCATTTTCGCCGCGATCCCTTCCAGATCTTTGTTGCCGATGGCTTCGATCATACCGTCAATATCCGGATGCTGTATGCCCTCATAAAGCTTTAAGTTTTGATAAACCTCTGCTGTCGAAACCGATACGCCGGGCTTTGCAATGAGCACATGGCACTTCGGTACAGGCGGCAATGCCGTGAGCTGCTCACCGATCCCTTCTGCAAGCGCTGTGCCGCGCATCACGCAAAACGGCACATCCGCGCCGATCCCGGCACCGATCTCCATCAGCTCTTCCTGCTTTAATCCCAGCTTAAACATACGGTTCATGCCAACAAGAACCGCAGCAGCATCTGAGCTGCCGCCGCCAAGTCCCGCTGCGACCGGAATAAACTTCTGAAGCGTAATACGGACACCTTCTTTAATTCCGTACTTCTCCTTCATGATCGCTGCTGCTTTATAAACCAGGTTATTCTCATCAACCGGCAGATAATAAAGGTT
>CADBRG010000115.1 GCA_902797015.1 uncultured Lachnospiraceae bacterium | reverse complement strand
TAATGCAAATATAAACCAAGTCATTCCACCTATCGATAACAAGTCCAAGTCTGTTTCCCGGAACAAAAGCAGATTTATGCCCCAATACGATATCTCCATAACAAAGAACAGCAGAATAAAGCCGCAGAATTTCTTTGCCCCTTTTTTGATATCATCTGCTTTAATAAACAATCCTGACACAAATACAAACATTGGCATATGAAAGGTATATATAATATATCTGCCAAACGGGGCAATTGCCGTCCCTTCTGCCTGGTCAAAAAAATGTCCCAAAACGACCAGAAAGATTAATATAAATTTCAAATTATCATAATAATAATCTCTCGACTTCACCATTTCTTGCCCACTCACACCCATATCTGCATTACCTATTTAACACATATTTTATCAAATCCTTCTTACTGATTTTTCGTATCCCCATCGGATGCCCGTCAAAATATGCATCTATACGAATATGTGATGCTGCATTGTCATTCAGGTCAAATCTAGAATCCGTCGCAAACGGATATGTTTCTCTGAAATAGCACCAGTATTCATATAACCGGTTATAATATTCCAGGCTTTCTTCCCATTGTTTTTCAACTTTTTCAGACTGCTTCCGCGGTGTCATCTGATACCGGTCCATCAAATAGGGAACCATATAATCCGTCAATTTTCTGGCGCCATTCAAGTTCATATGCTCACAGTCCAGAAAGTCATTTTCAAACGATAACCCCATATCGTCCATGAGCGGATCCATATCGATATAATCAAATCCGTATTCTTCTACAATTTCTTTTACTTTATGATATCGTTGAAACCGGGTATAATTATAATCTGTCACAATATGCGGATACCGGACAAATACTATATGTTTGATGTCTGATTCCTGACACTGTTCGAGGAACGCCCGTAAAGCATGATCTGCGATGGGATCCAGTTCACGGACACTGTCGTCACCACTGACATCAACCACTTTATCACTGATATCATCGCCTCCGACTCTCGCCTGCGCGCCTCGCATAATATTAAATCCCTGTCTCTCCAACTGGATTTTACTTACGGTTCCATTTCCCGGAATCAGATGTGCATGGTATTTCAGGATTGGAAAATAATAACTCAGTTTACTCTCTTGTGCCTGATCATTAATCAGATCTATTTTATTTTTACTCATGGGCATGTCATCTGACATAAAACGTAATTCTGCCGGATCCTTCAGATTTCTTTCATCATAAACCGCACCATTACACTCAATGAGCAGGATGTCCGGATGCTGTGTTTTCTCGATTTCTTTTAACTGATATGACCAGAGTGTAACCGGATTTGCCTGATAACCATATAAATAACTGGTTATTCCATACTCCTCCCATGCTCTCGCAGGAATATAACCATTGTATGTTTCACTTGCTCCAAGGATAATCATATCGAGAGAATCCTTCTCTTCCATATAGAAACCCTCAATCCTTCTCTGATGCGCATCAAGCCTGGTCATCACATAATGTTGTGCCACCCATATAACAATAAGTATTGCTGCCGCCAGTGTTACAATTTTTAAGAACCTTTTCCAATTTGTCGTTTTTGAATGATCTTTACTCACCGAATCCCCTTCTTTGTGTATACATTATTAGTCTTTATTCCAGCTTATCCTCAAAAATCCACCTGCAGGTTTTTTCCGTAGAATGTCCGTCACATGCTTCCATAAATTTTTTACGGAATGCTTCCCGCTTATCTTCGCACATTTCCATTGCCTTGATGGCAGAAATCAGTTCCTCCTGTGTTTTTGCCACCTGTCCGTAAACATATTCCTCAAAATCGAAATAAATCCCTCTGCCGCCCTGATACTGCTCCAGATCATACGTATAATAAATAATCGGTTTATCCACCAGCAGATAATCAAAAATGACTGAGGAGTAATCTGTGATTAACACATCTGTCACCAGGAGAAGATCATTGATATCCCGTTCCTGTGAGAAGTCTCTGAAAAATCCCTGATACCGTTCCAGATCATAAGCACTGATTTCTTCACGTTTCAGATTGTTATAAGTAGCCGGATGCCATTTGAACAAGAAAATATATTCCTCACCAAGTTCTGAATAGAACTGTTCCGGCCGAATCCGTTCAAAATCATATGCAGCATCCTCTGCACGAAGCCCTCTGTAGGTAGGTGCAAACAGAATTACCTTCTTATCTTTCAAATAGGGATACTCTGCATAGATTTCTTCCCGTGTTTTTTTTACATATTCCTCATCAAAAAAGATGTCCGTCCGCGGAATTCCCGTAGCCTGCACCTTATCCATAGAAATCCCGAATGCTTCCGCATAACAAGACCGGATCGCATCCGCGCTGGTAATCGCTTTTGCATATTTCCGATATCCTTTGTGAATCTTGATATGCTCACTGTTTCCCGCTCTGCTGTATCCGAATTTTTTATATGCTCCCGCGCCATGCCAGAGCTGGCAGATCTGCTGTCCCGGTCTTACTTTCATGTAAGAAGTGTATTGGAAATAGTCTTCCAGCAATATAAACTCACAAGTGGTCATATTACGAATCATTGCAAGGAATCGATCCATCCCTCTTGAATCCCTGCGATCCGCCTTAAAATCATATCTTTGCTCATATGTGTCAGGGAGCCAATCCGACACAAACTTCATGTTTCCGCCCATTTCTCCCCGCACATCAGAAAGAAACAAAACTGTATTCTTTTCAACCGGATGTTTTCTGGCATATGACCAGCTGTACAATCTGTAAAAGCATTGTGTCGCAAGATTCTTTGCTCTCTTTTTCCACTTGCCCATTCGGCTAATCTCCTGTCTGTTTATTTTCGCAACTGGGATTAATCCATCCCGACTAAATTCTTAATATAACATTTCGTATTTGATCAGTCAACTTTTTACAATATACTCATCACCATGTTTCCTTCAAAAAGCAAGAGTCGGACAGCATGCCTGCCATCCGACTCGCCAAATCTAATACTTTATCATAGGTGTTATGACAAAGTATTTCATTCATATGTGTTTATTGTCCATCTTCAAACGGAGACGTGGAATGCTCTTGCATGATCGTCCAGTTATCTGTATCCCAGATATCGTCTTTTACAGACATCCATCGATCCGGCTGGAACATTGTCCCATGATTATCCAATACATCCCAGTTTGTAGAAGCAAGGATATATTGATCATGCGCTGTTTTTTCTTTGTTCGTAATTGCCTTTCCGGTAAACGGATTCGTCGGATCAGAAATGACATCTGCTGTAGCCAAAGTCGGCACATCCGCATTGGTCATAAATTCATCTGACTCTGTAAACTCAGTACTGTTAAAATCTTTCACCATCAGCAGTGGATAGAAAAATTCCAGATCATCGAGCCGTTCTTCTCCTGTTACGAAGTTCTCCAGCTGTCCCGTATCACGTCCGTGATCAGAAACAATGATAATACGGGTATTATCATATACATCATTTTCACGCAGATAATCAAACCATTCACCCAGTTGGATAAAGGTTGCCATATTTGCCTGATAATGCACGACCTGTGTTTCCGTTTCCATCTTAAGCGTCCGACCATTTAATGTAAACCGATCGGTATTTGCCTGATCATATTCCGTATTGTCAACATTCATCGACGGTTCATAATCCGGTTCCTGCAACAACATCGGCTCATGCGGCGTATCATTTGACATCATCAGAAATGTATTCGTATCATCCTCTGTAATCTCAGTAATATCCGGCAGTGCTTTCAATACATTGTAGGGATTCATAAATTTGCTTGATATCCCACTCGCCGTTGTCGGACTGGTAATTTCCTGATTTGAATAAATCAGCTCCTCTTCGCCCGGTTCAGCCGCATTATAATTACCATTGTTATACAATACATACTGCGTAAACAACGGCATTGCTTTTGTAAAGCTGAAGCAGAAGAAATTCCGCTTACTATCTTTGATCTGTCTTTCCTTTGTATCCGGATCCGAGAAATAACCATTTGTAATATAGGCATCTATATCCGGATATTCATCATAGATTGACAGATCCGGCACCCACTGATACCCGGCATAAGAAGGATCACACACCGTTACGTCAAAATCATTCTCATCAAACAATACCGGCATAACTTTTAATGCTTCATTATGTTTTGTGACCAGCTGCTCTTCATCTCTCTGGTTCATTTCATACGGTGTATATTCATAACCGCCATATAGTCCGGGTGTTCCAAAATTAGTGTATGCTCCAAACGAAATTACATTAGAATAATAAGTGAATCCTGCAAACTGCTCTTTTAATTCAGGCTTTTCATTCATAATATATGGTACATACTCGCCCATTGCCCGATCAGCCATGATCACCACAACATTTTTTCCGTTTTTGCTTAATGACCAGTTAGCAATCTTGTCAGCATTTGCAACAGTATCTGACGCGGCCGCCATTACATTTTGTATGCCAGCGATATTGAAAACAGAAAGACCTGTCACTGCGACAACAGCCGCCAGAAGCAAACCCCGGATCTGTTTTTGCCATTTAGAAAGCAACAGAAAAACAACAATTATAATGACGACAACCAAAAGTAAATTCAACATTTGCTCTGATCTGCTAAAATGAAACCCATCCTCATATACAAGTGTAGAGGATATAACACCTAAATCCCTTCCAAACAACAGATAGTCAATCAAACCGGCAATTCCCAAAGCCCATACCAATCTGTCAAAAACACATTTTCCTTTGTCTGAAGCCAACCAGTAGAATACTCGGATCCATACAAGAAACAAACCTACCGACAAACACATCGCACTGACAATATACCATATCGGGTTCAAATAGTTTGATATATCTACAAATTCCAGCGGTGAGGCTTTAATAAATGTAGATGGAATCATCATACCAATCAGAACCGTCAGAAAAAGGCTTCCTGCAGTAAACACAGTATTATTCGGTTTCATTTCCCGAATCTGCTTAGGCACAAAATTAATCTTCTTTTTAAATAATGTAACCAGAATCGGAATCAGTAAAAGCAGACCGACACCAATGAGAAATACATTTCTCTTAAAAGAAACCTGTGTCTGCATACCGCCCAGGATCACAAAGATCACGCCAACGATTGCCGCCATAACAGCCAGCACTTGTTTGGGATGTTTTAACTTGTAGAATACATTCTTCACCAGCGAGAAAACGTTGTTTAATGTCCAGTAGAATACCAGACCAGACGGCGAGGTATACAGAAATACCAGGAAAAATGCAGCCATGGCATACAACTGTATCTTCGTCTTCTTGGGGAATCCTCTGGTATAGATCATCGCAGAAATAACATTTGTGATTGTCATAACGATCGGAAGCAAATTAAGATGCAAGCCTCCAAAAAATGGAATCAATGCATCCGGTGCCCCCAGATCCGGAATCGGTCCGAAGCTAACACCACGCAAACAAGCCAAATGTGACAAGAACCGATAAGCAGCAATAAAGAAAGGAATCTCCAGAAACAAAGAGATGGAGCCCTTGATCACACTTGTCGGTTTATAATCATTCTGTCTGTAAAATGTCTGAAGCATCATCATACGTTCATCACCTTTAAAGGTTTTTCTGATATGCTCCATACCGTCATGCAATTTTGCTTCAATATCTCTCTGCTCTTCCTGCATCCGATCCGCTCTCTGATAGATAGGAAGAACCAGAAAATTCATGATCAGACTTAACACTATGATAGACATCCCATAGTTTCCGATCATACGATTTGCAATCGTATATAATACCTCAAAGAATAACTGAAGAGGCCCTATTAAAATCTGATAAATAATCTCGCCGAGACCCACGTTTTACATACTCCCTATAATGCTATGTCTCTTCCAGCATTTCACTTACGCTGTCAGTTCTTCATATTTTGACAAAAGGTAATCCACCGCTCTGTCAGTTCCTTCGCCCTGATATTCCCAGGTCTCACGACGCGCCTCATCTCTTCCCTGTGCATATTTCGGATCGGTGAGACAACGTTTGATCACTTCTTTGATCTGTGGCAGATTCTCCTCTGTCAGCATTTCGCCCAGTCGCGGTAATGCTGTTTCTGTCCAGTATGGTGTATCCAGCCACCATGCGTCAAAAGGTCCTTTATCAAAGTCCGCTTCTGTATAGATGATTGGCTTATCATATACAAGTGTAAAATCAAAAACTACGCCTGAGAAATCAGAAATCAGTATGTCTGATTTCCTTAACACTTCAAAATTGTCGTTATCCCGATTCCACTCCAGACGCTCTGATTCCGGATAAGCAGCCATCAGTTTATCCATCATCTCCGTCTCTGATTTAAATGACTGCGGATGCGGCCTGATGATGATATGATAGTCTGTCTTTAATAAAGCGTCTATGATCTTGCCACCGTATTTGCTGAAAATCGCATTCGGTCCCCAGGATGGGGCAAGGAGAACGATTGTCTTATCCTTCTTGATCGGCGCAGCATTCTCTAACCGCTTTACCATTTCATCCATATATGGAATACCGATCTTGACCAGCTCCTTTGGCGGAAGATTACGGATTTTTTCCAGATTTCTGATATCTCTTGCCTGATATTCACCGGAAAGCAGAACGGCATCATAATAATCCAATCCGAACATTCTATAAAGTGTTACATCACTTGCTGCATGCAGGATATGGATATAGCAGTCGACTTCTTTTGAACGCTTCCACTGATAAACGTCAAGTCCGGGTGTCGTCGACAAAAGAATGTTTGCTTTCATGAAATTTAGTTTTGCAAATGCTTTATTGCCTTCCCCGATAAAACGCCCATCTACATTATCGTAATCACAGTTGAGCACCGGGTCATCCGGAGAAGCTGTCATATAAACAACATTAACATCTTTCTCCCTAAGTTTTCTGCAGATTGGTTCGAAAACATTCCAATATCTTTTATCATCAGAAAAAATGACCATAGGCAGTTTTTCTTTGGCCAGGTCAGTACTTTTTCCAAGTGAAAGACGCATTTTCAGTTTTGCAAGATTCAGTCGCAATACATAATACATCGTGCCAACGATACCGATCAGGATCGTAAGCAGCATACTCCCGGTTCCGGGATCAATATAGTATAGCATTTAATTGTCCTTTACATACTCTGTCATAATCATCACTTTCTTAATTATAGTGAATGCAACATCAAATTCAAGTATTATTTTTTGTCATACAAAACCCGGGGTCATATTTCATTCATTTTCCACAAGAAACGGAAAGGGCAGAGAACCTCAAACTCCTCTGCCCATGTCTCAAGAATTTATTTTGCGTATGTTTTGGATATCTTTCCGTTACTGCCCATCCAATACCGGTATTTACTGTCCGTTGCCCACTCATTTGCAGCCATATAGCCATTTGCCTTCAGATAGTACCATGCGCCTTTGTATTGGATCCATTTGCTTTTTGTGATTAATCCTTTCTGATTCATCCAGCACCAGCCCTTGCTGTCTCTTGCCCATTCATTTGCGGCCATATAACCGTTAGCTTTCAGATAGTACCATTGGCTTTTATATTGGATCCATTTGCTTTTTGTGATCAACCCGTTCTGACCCATCCAGCACCAGCCAATACTATCTTTTGCCCATTCATTCGTAGCGCGATAACCGTTGGCGTTCAGATAATACCAATGGCCATTATCTTTTAGCCACTTGCTTTTTATCATCTTTCCGTCTTCGCCAAGCCTACATAGACCTTTGCTGTCTGCTTTCCAAACATTCACAAGCGGAATACCATCTTTGCCCAGATAATACCAATCTCCTGATGCGTTGATCCAGCAGTCTTTCGCAATCTTTCCGTCTGCGCCGATCCAGTATCTGACATTATCTTTTTCCATCCATTCATTCGCAGCACGATAATGGTTCTTTTTCAGATAATACCATTCCCCATCGATTTGAATCCATCCGACAGTTTTAATAATCTTTCCGTCACTATCCAGACGACACCAGCCAACACTGTCCTTTGCCCAGATGTTTTTTGCGCGGTATCCGGTAGAATCCAGATAATACCACTCGCCTTCGTATTTTGCCCATGTGTTTCTGGCAACGCTGCCATCTGCTCCGAGCCAGCGTAATCCGCCGGTGTCCGGCATCCACTGGTTTTCAATCCGATAAAACGCATCATTCAGATAATATCGTTTCCCGCCCAGATCTTTCCATCCGGTTTGCTTCAGGATCTTTCCGTCTGCATCCATCCAGCACCAGCCAACACTGTCTTTTGCCCACGCATTTGTGGCCATATGACCATCGTCATTCAGATAATACCATTCACCGTCCTTAGCATATTTGATCCATTTCTCACGCACCATGGCACCGTTTGATCCAAGCCAGCACCAGCCCTTGCTGTCTTTCACCCATGTATTTGCAGCCATATAGGTATCCGACTTAATATAGTACCAATCTGCCATGTAGCTGATCCACTTACTTTTTACTATATTGCCGTCTACATCCTTCCAGCGCCATTTTACGATACCGTCATCTATAACCTTGATCCAACCATAGTAATTATACCAGTAGTTCAGATCTACTCTTGTCGTAATACCGTTAACTGCAGCATCTGATGTGCACTGCCATATTGCAACCGGCTTGTCAAAAAAAATGGAACTATCACTATATGCCGCATACCGGTATCTGGCCATCCAGATCGGATAACCTGCCGTGTATAACGCATTTCCGTCCAAATGACTGACAAGGAACGAACTGCTTGCATAAATCATTGGTGTATAGCCGCTGCTTTTTACTTTATCACAAAACGCTTTTGCAATCTTTGTTTGTGCAGCCTTCGATAAATGTGCATCATAAAGACGGCCGCTGTTTTCAGATGCAAATTCAACATCGATCGCCATCGGCAGATCTAACCAGACACCGCTTTTCTTTACAGTATTGATCGCAAAATTTGCTTCCGCAATTCCTTCGGATTCTGTGGTCGCCTGTGAAAAGAAATAGACGCCTACTTTTAATCCTGCAGCCTTAGCAGCTTTTATAAAATTGTAAAACTGCTTGTCCTCTGCCATGGCACCTGTCGAGGAACCCCGATATCCACAGCGGATCATAACTCCCTTGACACCGGCCGCCTTCACTTTTGACCAGTTGATATTGTCAGCAGAAGAATTCACACTGTCATTATGATACGAGACGTCAATCACAGGTATGATACCGCCCCCGGCAGTATTTCTGGAATCATGTTGGAATTCTTTATATGTATTTCCCCCATACAGTTTCCACTTGGTTGTCGCAGCAATAGAAGATGTCGTCAGAACAGGTTCTTCCATCTCATCTTTATCGTCTCCAAAAAACTGGACATAGGCTTTGGTATTCTGCGGATCATCCGGATCCCAGTCTTCTGGGAACGAGATACCATCAATCAGTTCTGCCTGATCTTCAGCATCTGATGGAATCATTTCTGGCTCTTCTGAATCCGACGGAAAGACCGGTACTCCATAACCATATTCTGTGTCTTTTCCATCCTCACCCAGATCTTTTGCGATAGATGCCAGTTCACTCTCAACAGCTTCACGGTCAGCAGCGGCATCTTCGCTCTTTACCACAGCACATGCCGCTGCCAGATAAGGGGATGCCATCGATGTTCCACTCAGTGGCTTCAGTGCAGAATCTGTACCAACCCACGCACACTGAATATCCTGACCGGGCGCTGTAAAATCCAAAGCATCTCCATAGGAAGAAAAGCTTGACTTTGTCTCATTGGCATCAATCGCGCCAACGCAAATAACATGCTCTAAAGAGGCCGGGAAATCATAAGCATCCTGAATATCTCTGCCTTCATTACCTGATGATACACAGATTACGCTCCCCCTTTCTTCTACAGTTTCACAGACATCATCTGCTCTGCTCATATAGGCGTCCGCTTGTGCCTGTGTAAGGATCCCCATATTAACATAATCAGCTAACGTTACATTCATGCTGAGGTTAACTACATCGGCACCGGCCTCTATAGCCTCAGTCAGGCCATTTAACATATCGTCAAAGCTGCATTCTCCATTCGCGTCTGCAATTTTGACGGGCATCAAAGCAACATTATCCGGCGTGGATTCAGCAATAATACCTGCAACTGCGGTCCCATGTCCATTATCATCTTCAATAGAACTATCCCCTGCCTTTACGATTGTTTTTCCCGCAAAAACATCATGTCCGGTATTGATCCCTGTATCAAGAATCGCTACCGTCACATCTGCTCCGGACTCCGCTTCCTCCACTCTTTTGCTCGCAGCATCCAGATGCATGTACGACGTTCCCCATCCATTTGCGGCATAGCCTGAGGTCTCTGCAGTTGACAGCCGTCCCGGCAGATCAATTAAAACAGCATCCGCTCCATATATTTCAGTCAAAGCATCAAAAGCAGCTTTGGTAGACTGATCACTGTCATAGCAAAGACGGTATCCGCTGTCTTTTGTATAATAGGAAACATCTGTTGCACCAAATGTTTCAGTCAGTTCAATATCTGTATATACTGTCAGCCGATGACGTGCAAACGGAGAAACAACAACAGCTGTATCAGAGTCTGATTCTGACACAGCGTATGCATCCGTTTCCTCTATTTGTGACACAATACCATCTGCAGATTCTGCTCCGTCAATACCAAACGCTTCCTCTACCGTTAACGTTTCATCATTTGATCCCTCTGCCTGTCCCGCAGAAAGATCTACCACATAGGAACTGGCTGTGCTCAAATCTGCCGGTGTTTCTGCCTGTAGTTCTTCAAAACTGTTAACTGTGACAATCTCTTGTGTACCATCTTCTGCAACAGCTTCCTCTGATATAACATTATTTGTGATGTCGTCCCCTGATGCTTCTTCCGTTTCTGTTATTTCAGCTGCATAAGCAACCTCAGAAAGCACTCCAGCCGGCACAATTCCTGTGCCGGCTACAGCAACTACACTCACAATTGCGATCAATACCTGCAATCGTTTCATTAAACCTGCTCCTTAATCAACCTTAGTAAATCACTACTTTTGTCCCAATTGGAATATTGTCATAAATATATTTTGCATTATCCAGTCTTAATCTTACACAGCCGTGAGAGACGCCTATACCAAGTCTTCCATCCATGATACTAGACGGGGAGGAAGATTGATAATACAGAACAGAATGGAATAAATAACCTCCATGAATCCTGGTTGGGTACCAGCATCTCGCACTTCCGGAATCAAAATACGGTTGGCTTCTCGGATATTTACTTGGAATATTGAATGAACCTGTGATCGTTGGTGTCGATGCTTTTCCATTTCCACACGGGAAATCCTTTATTTTATTCCAATTATTCTGGCTCCCTTCATATATGCCTACCATGTGTTCATCGCGATCAACCAAAATCAAAAACCGGGTATTACTGGAATAGGATTGTGCCTTTCTGTCCATAGCAGTCACGGTCTTTGTAATCCGTCCTTCAGAATTAACATAGTACCAGGTATCGCCATCTTTTACGATCTGATTCGTAGCAAGATAACCATTTGCTTTCAGATAATAACGATGGCCGCCGCTAGTGATCCACTGATCCTTCGTCTGCTTTCCGGTGCTATTCATATAACACCAGCCCTTGCTATCTTTCGCCCATTCTTTTATTGCCCTATAACCATTGGATTTAATATAATACCAGTCTTCGCCATCTTTGATCCACTTGTCTTTGACCATCTTGCCGCTGCCTGCTAACCAGCACCAGCCCTTGCTGTCTTTTGCCCATTCTTTTGCTGCCATATAGCCGTTGGGCTTGATGTAATACCAGTCCTTTCCGTCCTGGATCCATTTGTCCTTGGTCATCTTGCCGCTGCCTGCTAACCAGCACCAGCCCTTGCTGTCTTCTGCCCATTCCTTTGCTGCCATATAGCCGTTGGGCTTGATGTAATACCAGTCCTTTCCATCCTGGATCCATTTGTCCTTGGTCATCTTGCCGCTGCCTGCCAACCAGCACCAGCCCTTGCTGTCTTTTGCCCATTCTTTTGCTGCCATATAGCCGTTGGACTTGATATAATACCAGTCTTTTCCATCCTGGATCCATTTGTCCTTGGTCATCTTGCCGTTGCCTGCTAACCAGCACCAGCCCTTGCTGTCTTTTGCCCATTCATTCGCTGCCATGTAGCCGTTTGGCTTAATGTAATACCAGTCTTTTCCATCCTGGATCCATTTGTCTTTGAGCATCTTTCCGCTGCCTGTTAACCAGCACCACTCTTCTCCATCCCGTGCCCATTCTTTTACAGCCATATAACCATTGGATTTAAGATAGTACCTGTCTTCTCCATCCTGGACCCATTCGTCTCTGACAATCGTTCCTGATTCATTTAAATAACAATAACCATTATTATCCTGTGCCCAGTCGTTGGTTCTGATACTGCCTCCTTCATTTAGGAAATACCACTCATCACCAATCTCAATCCAACCTTTTTCTTGTACGACAACAGCATCCGCACCTGCATAATAGAGTACGTCATCTATAGAGATAATCTGATCCGCCGCCAATGTTCCTCCTTCGAGCACATAGTACAGCTTTCCATCCCACTCGATTTTGCCTTCTGTGGTCTGCTTCTCACCTTCAATGTAGTAATAATATGCTCCATCTTCCTCAAAGACGCCTGTTTTGGGATCCTGATTATCCTCTGTTTCCTTGTCGCCGTCATTTACTTGATTATCGGCTTCCTGGACATTATTATTCGCCTGATTGTCAGTTTCCTGACCATCAGATGCATCAGTATTATCAATTGCAGGTTCTCCACTCGTCATCAGAGACACCTCTGTCACTTCATCTGTGGGCTCATTCCCGCTTTCAGCTGCCAAAGAGCTAACCGGCATTAAGATTGCCAGACATAAAGCGAGTGCTAACAAAAGGATAATCTGGCTATAATAGGCCTTGTCTTTCTGTTCGGTTTGTTTTTTCCACATAGCTTTCTCCTAAATAATCTATATTAAACAACGCTAATGCACATCTTATTGAATAATATAACGAGTTAATTATATAACAGATTCTGTATCAAATGTACTATTTCTTCTGTGCAATGCTCATTATCTGCCACATATTTATCTGAAAACTGTTCAACAGATTTAATTTCACAGGCACTGTTTGCAATCTGGCTGACCAACTCCTGTATGTTATCTGCCGGGCGAACAGGAAGCTCTGTTTGCGGATCCAGATAAAACCCCCTTTCTTTTGTAAAGAGGTCCAAGTCATATGCATACAAATAAATCGGTTTTTTCATCAAGGCTGCTTCATATATCATTGCCGAATAATCTGTTATAAACACATCACAGATTGAAAGCAATTCCATACTGGTGTAAGCATCCAATACAATAGCCTCTCCGGCATTGATTCTATCCTGAACAAGAGGGTGTAAAGAAAGAATCAGATTATACTGCGAATAATCAATCATACTGATCAGTTTCTCTACTTCAGCAGTTGGATCCTCTGTCTTTCTCATTGTCGGCGCATATAAAATATTTGTTTTCTCACCAAGCTTCGGGCACTCCTTTATAATCTTGTCTCTAAGAGAATCCATATAGTCTTTACTCCGTAACAGATCTGTCCTTGGCAACGGAATAACACGAAAGACCTCTTCAGGATAGCCAAAAGCCTCCCCCAGAAATGGTTTACAATAATCACTGCTTGCAAGAATCACATCATAACCGCGATGCATCTGCATGGCGGAAGCAACTGTTGATGAAGTTCCTTCCTGTTTATCCAATATACTTTTTCCAAATTTTTTATATGCACCAAGCGCATGCCACATTTGAATCACTTTCAATGACGGCCTGTGTTTTAGTAAACTGACAGCTATACAGTAACTATCCAACACAATCACTTTAGATGTCGCAATGTGATACAATTGTGGAAATAGCATGTAAAACAGGTAGGCTATTTTGCCCTCAATCTTTTTAAACAGAACCACCGTTTCGCAGTCAGGTATTTTAGCAGAAATCTGCTCCGTCAACAGTTCGACATCTATGCTTGGCGTATTGGACTGACGACTAATAAACGTCACTTTATTCTTAACCGGAAACAACTTATAAATTGTGTAAACAATAGACAATACTGCACGAAAAAGATGAATACCTGTGTTCACATCAATTCTCCTAAAAACAAACAGCTACATTTCTAATTAATCATTAATGATTGCATCATAGATACGCTCTCTCTGCTTATCATCCTTATGAAAGAACATCGTCTCCATTTTTTCTTTGTACTTGTCCGCAACGGCAAACTGATTATCTGCGATTCTCTGTAATGCAGCTATCGCATCCTGTGCTGATGTTACATAGTCACCAAATCCCTTATCAAGCGGAATATCTACTTCTCTGTAATCATTCATACCTGACCTAAACAATTCTTCGTCAGGCAAAAAGTAAATGATTGGTCGCTGCAAATATACAAAATCAAATACATAAGATGAGAAATCCGTCATAAAAACTTTATACTCTGTTTCACTGACTTTATTATCAGCCATGGATACGCGAGGATTATCTATCTTATATAAATGCTGATAGAATTTCAGTATCGGATGTAATTTGAAATCCAGATACATATCATGATCTTCCAGAATCTTCTGAAGCTCTTTGCTGTTTAAGAATTCTGATGTTTCTTTATAAAAATCTGATGAGAGAAAACCATTATCATTAGCCAACCAGTTTCCTTCTCTTCTCTTTACAAGATAATTTCTCCACGATGGTGCAAACAGGATACGGTTTCCCGGTTCCTTTTGAGCATCAATAAAATCATATCTTGGCATACCACAAGTAAGAAGATGAGCCTTGTCAAACCGATAATTGTTAATCATGTTTTCCTGCTCAAACCTCGTGGATCTTAC
>CADBRG010000114.1 GCA_902797015.1 uncultured Lachnospiraceae bacterium | reverse complement strand
TTTTGTCAGTGAGTTCAATCTGCCTGAGACGATCGATGAATTGAAGGTCATCTGGAATGATATGGCTTATGACAGCTATGAGACGCGCATTTTTTTAAAAACCGGCGCCAGAGAGCTTCTTTACAAACTGCATGAAAACGGTGTTTTGCTGGGGATTGCGACGAGCAATTCCAGACTGCTGGCGGAGCATTTCCTGGAGGTTCAGGGAATCAGCGATCTGTTCTCCGTTTTATCAACAAGCTGCGAGGCAAATGCTGGAAAACCGGCGCCGGATGTTTATCTGTATGCGGCCGATGCGATCGGAATAGAACCCAAAGACTGTCTGGTCTTTGAAGATCTCCCGAAGGGGATCCAGGCGGGGCATCGTGCCGGAATGGAAGTCTGTGCCATTGAGGATGCGTATTCCGCACATCAGAGACAGCAGAAGATCGATATGGCGGATTATTTTATTGATGATTTTAATGAGGCGTTAAAGCTTTTATGAAAGAATTTGTGATCAGTGACAGACAGGCCGGACAGCGGCTGGACAAATATCTTGCAAAGGTATTAGACCGCGCGCCGAAAAGCTTTTTATATAAAATGATGCGCAAAAAGAACATCGTTCTGAATGATAAAAAGGCGGACGGAAGAGAAGTATTGCAAAAAAATGATACCGTTCGGATCTATTTCAGCGATGAGACCTTTGCCAAGTTTTCTTCGGGCGGGACGGGCACAGAACGTGATGCGATGAAAAATAAGAGTGTTGACCGTACGAATCCGCAGATCATATTTGAGAACGAAGACTTTTTGTTTGTCGATAAGCCGGCAGGTGTTCTTTCGCAAAAGGCAAAGGATACGGATGACTCGATCAATGAATGGGCAATCCGATATCTTTTGCGCTCAGGACAGTTAAAAGAAGAAGAGCTGGCCGATTTCAGACCTTCCATCGGCAACCGGCTGGACCGGAATACATCCGGTCTGATCACAGTCGGAAAGACCGTTTCCGGACTGCAGCAGCTTGGTGTCTGGTTTCATGACCATACCGCAAAAAAATACTATCGGTGTATTGTGGCCGGCGAAATTCGTACGGAAGACGACCTGGATGGTTATCTGATCAAGGATGAAAAGACCAATCAGGTACGGATCACAGAGAAGGAAGAGACCGGTGCGCAAAGGATCAGTTTATCCTTCCGGCCGGTTGCAAACTATGCGGGCTACACGGACTTAGAGATCCTTCTAAAGACCGGACGGACACATCAGATTCGTGCGCAGATGGCGCAGATGGGGAATCCGATCCTGGGAGATCCAAAATACGGAGACCGCAAAAGAAACAGTGTGTGGAAGGAAAAGACAGGGCTGAGCAGACAGCTTTTGCATGCTTACAGATTAGAACTCCCGGATGGGCGTATCATGGAAGCGCCGCTTCCTGATGATTACCGGTCTGTGACAGAAAGCCTGCAGGATATGGATTAAGGAGAGCAGATGGCTACCTGGAATTCAAGGGGACTTCGGGGATCGACGCTCGAAGAGATGATCAATCTGACAAATGAAAAATACCGGGATGAGGGACTTGCGCTGGTTCAGAAAATTCCTACTCCGATCACGCCGATCGAGATCGATCAGAAGTCACGGCATATTACACTGGCTTATTTCGACCAGAAATCTACAGTTGATTATATCGGCGCAGTGCAGGGGATTCCCGTCTGCTTTGATGCGAAGGAGTGTCATGTGGACACGTTCCCGCTGCAGAATGTACACGAACATCAGGTGCAGTTCATGCAGGATTTTGAAAAGCAGGGCGGCATTGCGTTTTTTATCATATATTTCACGCATCTGGATCAGTATTATTATCTGCCGTTTCGTGTGCTTTTTTCATTCTGGAAGCGCATGGAAGCAGGCGGGCGGAAAAGCTTCCGCAGGGAAGAACTGGATGAGAACTTCTATTTTGAACGGAGCGGTATGCTGATGGTGCCGTATCTAAAGCCTCTGCAGAGAGATCTGGATGAGCGTGATGAAGATTGACATTTGTAATGGAATCTCTTATAATGGCAATAATTTCGTGTGGTAGCATGGTAGCACGCTAAAGTATTGGAGGGAATCATGAAAAACCGATTGCTGCAGACACCGGAAGGTGTTCGTGACTTATATAGGGACCAGTGTGAGCAGAAAATGGCACTGGAGCAGACGCTTGTAAAAGAAATGAAGATGTATGGATATCGCATGATCGATACGCCTTCGTTTGAGTTTTTTGATGTTTTTAACCAGGAGTTCGGGACGACATCTTCGAGAAAACTGTATAAGTTTTTTGACAGAGAAGGAAATACGCTTGTCCTGCGTCCCGACATCACGCCGTCAATCGCACGGTGTGCTGCGACTTATTTTCTGGAAGAGGCGGTACCGCTTCGGTTCTGCTATAACGGAAAGACCTTTATCAACAATACACGTTACCAGGGACGTCTGATGGAGCGGACACAGTCAGGTGCCGAGCTGATCGGTGACGGGTCCGTGGATGCGGATGCAGAGATGATCGCGCTTGCTGTAAGGCTGTTGCTTTCCTCAGGCCTGGAAAACATCCAGATCAGCATCGGACATGCGGATTTCCTGAAAGGGCTTTTTGAAGCATCGGGACTGGATGAAGAGTCTATGGATGCGGTCAGAGAGCTGATCTTAAACCGTAATTTCTATGGCGTTGAAGATTACATTGATGACCTCGGACTGGATGAGGATCTGACCTGGCTTTACGGACAGCTGAAAAATGCGCTGATGGAAAAAGAAGATCTTCTGGAAATGAAGAAGAGAGCAGCGCGGTTTCCGCGTCTCGTAGCCTCTCTGGAACGTCTGGAAGAGCTGGATTCACTGTTATCACTCTACGGTGTAGACCGCTATGTTTCCTACGAGCTTGCACTGACATCTGAAATCAATTATTATACGGGTGTGCTGTTTGCAGGGTATACGTATGGAAGCGGCGAGGCTGTTGTTGCAGGCGGCCGGTATGACAACCTACTGCAGTATTTCGGAAAAGACGCGCCTGCGATCGGATTTGCGATCATTACGGATCAGCTCTATGATGCCTTAAAGCATCAGCATATCCGTGTTGCGGGAGAAAATAAGGCAAAATGGATCCTTTATACGGATCAGCACCGGACGGAAGCATTAAAGGACGCGATGGTCCTCAGAGAAGAAAAGGAAGAAGTTGTCCTGATGCGTATCGCGGCAGAAAACGATATTGAAAAGTATGAATCCTATGCCGCAAACAACGGCATAACGGATCTGATTTACTATATTTAGACAGGAGCTTTATTATGCGATATTTGACCTTTGCACTCGGAAAGGGCAGGCTGGCCAAGGAGGCGATGAACCGTCTCGAACGAATCGGTATCAGCTGTGAGGAAATGAAAGATAAGGACAGCCGCAAGCTGATCTTTGTGAATGAAGAACTGAAGCTGAAGTTCTTCTTATCAAAGGGACCTGATGTCCCGACCTACGTGGAATACGGTGCGGCAGACATTGGCGTTGTCGGAAGGGATACGATCCTGGAAGAAGGCCGGAATATTTACGAAGTTCTGGACCTGGGATTTGGAAAGTGCAGAATGTGTGTCTGCGGACCGGCATCTGCAAAAGAGCTGTTACAGCACCACGAGCAGATTCGTGTGGCGACGAAGTATCCGAAGATCGCCCGTACCTATTTTGACAACAAAAAGCATCAGACGGCAGAGATCATTAAGCTGAACGGCTCGATCGAGCTCGCGCCGATCGTCGGCCTTTCTGATGTGATCGTAGATATTGTGGAAACAGGTTCCACACTGCGTGAGAACGGACTTTCTGTTTTAGAAGAGGTTTGCCCGCTTTCTGCGCGCATGGTAGTCAATCCTGTGAGTATGAAGATGGAGCAGCAGCGGATCGCGAAGATCATCGAAGCTCTGCGTGCGCTGCCGGATGAGGTGAAATAGAATGATACGGACTTACAATCTGACAAAAGAAACTGCAGGAAAAATTTTAGAGGATCTGCTCAAACGCAGTCCGAATCACTATACGGAATATGAGTCGAGCGTCAATGCGATCATTTCCGAAGTCCGTGAAAAGGGAGACGAAGCAGTCTTTGCGTTTACGGAAAAATTTGACGGCGCAAAGCTGACAAAGGATACCGTCGAGGTGACAGAGGATGAGATCAAAGAAGCCTATGCGCTTGTGGATGAGAAGCTCTTAAGCGTAATGCGTAAGGCAAAAGAAAACATCCGTACCTATCATGAAAAGCAGCGTCAGTACAGCTGGTTTGACAGCACGGAAAAAGGTACGATCCTCGGACAGAAGGTGACACCGATCGGCAGAGCCGGCGTGTATGTCCCCGGCGGCAAGGCAGTGTATCCGTCTTCGGTTATGATGAATGTCATGCCGGCAAAGGTTGCAGGTGTTCCTGAGATCATTATGACAACACCCTGCAATAAAGAGGGAAAAGTAAATCCGGCTACGCTCGTGGCGGCAAAAGAGGCCGGCGCAGACCGTATTTTTAAGATCGGCGGCGCGCAGGCGATCGCTGCAATGGCATTTGGTACGGCTTCGATCCCGAAGGTGGATAAGATCGTCGGACCGGGCAATATCTATGTGGCGCTTGCCAAAAAGGCAGTATTTGGCTATGTCAGCATCGATTCGATCGCAGGCCCGAGTGAGATTCTGGTGCTCGCCGATGAGACGGCAGATCCGAAGTATGTGGCAGCAGATCTTTTGTCACAGGCTGAGCATGATGAGCTTGCTTCCGCGATTCTGATCACAACGAGTGAGGTACTGGCAGATCAGGTCAAAGTGGAAATTGAGGGATTTTTAAAGGTGCTCTCCAGACACAAGATCATCGAAAAATCTCTGGAGAACTATGGATATATTCTGCTGGCACCGAATATGGAGACCGCGATCGAAACCGCAAACGAGATCGCTTCCGAGCATCTTGAGATCGTGACAAAGGATCCGTTTGAAGTCATGACAAGGATCAAAAATGCAGGCGCGATCTTCTTAGGCCCCTACAGCAGTGAACCGCTCGGTGATTATTTTGCGGGACCGAACCACGTGCTCCCGACCAACGGAACAGCGAAGTTCTTCTCACCGCTTTCCGTGGATGATTTTATTAAGAAGTCCAGTATCATTTCCTATTCCAGAGAAGCACTCGAAGAGATTTATCCTGATATCGTGCAGTTTGCGGAATGTGAGCAGCTGACGGCGCATGCGAATTCCATCCGGGTTCGTTTTGAATCATAGGAATACGGACGTTTTTTAAAGGAGAAGCTGTATGGAAAAACGGATTGCAGAGATCACAAGAAATACATCTGAGACAAAGATCACATTAAAGCTGAATCTTGATGGCAGCGGAAAGGCGAACATCAATACCGGTATCGGATTTTTCGATCATATGCTGGAAGGATTCTGCAGACATGGTTTTTTTGACATGGATCTGAACGTTTCCGGAGACCTGCATGTGGATACACATCACACGATCGAGGACACCGGCATCGTGCTTGGCAATGCGATCGCACAGGCGCTCGGGGACAAATTCGGGATCCGCAGATACGGAGACCGTACATTACCGATGGATGAGAGCCTGGTATTGTGCGCGATCGATCTTTCCGGACGTCCGTATTTTGTGATGGATCATGAATTTACGGTGGCGAAGGTCGGAGAGATGGAGACGGAGATGGTCAAAGAGTTCTTCTATGCAATCTCTTATGCGGCAGGAATGAATCTGCACTTTGTGATCCTGCGTGCAGGCAACAACCACCATGTGATCGAAGGCATGTTTAAAGCTTTTGCGAAAGCACTCGATGAAGCGGTTTCTGCGGATCCGCGCATCGAAGGTGTCCTTTCGACAAAGGGCAGCCTTTAAAAGGAGCATATGATGCGATTTGAAGATTTTAAGCTGAATGCAGACGGACTGATCCCCGCGATCGTACAGGACTACGAGAACGGGGAGGTTCTGATGCTTGCGTATATGAACAAAGAGTCCTATGAAAAGACGCTTGAGACGGGACTGATGACTTATTGGAGCCGGAGCAGACAGGAGCTTTGGTTAAAAGGCGACACCTCCGGACATTACCAGCATGTTAAGTCCCTGCACCTGGATTGCGATAATGATACGATCCTCGCAAAGGTTGAGCAGATCGGTGCGGCATGCCATACTGGTAGTCGGAGCTGCTTTTTTCAGGAACTCTATCGTAAAGAAGATAATGCGTGATGGATATGATGAATGAAAAACTTGCGCTTTCAGAGCGCGTCCTGATGCGGATTGAAAAGCCGGCCCGTTATATCGGCGGTGAAGTGAACATGATCCGGAAAAATCCGGAAGATGTGGCGATCCGCTTTGCGATCTGTTTTCCGGATGTGTATGAGATCGGTATGTCGCATCTGGGGATTCAGATTCTATATGATATGTTTAATCAGAGGGAAGATATCTTCTGTGAGCGGGTTTACTCCCCGTGGCCGGATCTGCATCAGATCATGAAGGAAGAGAACATCCCTCTTTTTGCACTGGAGAGCCAGGATCCGGTAAAGGAGTTTGATTTTCTGGGCATTACGCTGCAGTATGAGATGTGTTATCCGAACATTCTGCAGATTCTGGATCTTTCAGGGATTCCGCTGTTTGCAAAAGACAGAGGAGAGGAAGATCCGATCCTGATCGGCGGTGGCCCGTGTGTTTACAATCCGGAACCGATCGCGGACTTTTTTGATCTGTTCTATATCGGAGAAGGAGAGACGGTTTACGACCAGCTCTTTGATTTGTACCGCGAAAAGCAGGCGACGGATATGAGCCGGGAGGAGTTTTTATACTGTGCAGCGAACATTCCGGGAATCTATGTGCCGTCATTATATGATGTGACCTACCATGATGACGGGACAGTGGCTTCGTTTGCTC
>CADBRG010000113.1 GCA_902797015.1 uncultured Lachnospiraceae bacterium | reverse complement strand
TTTGTATTGAAGGTACCGGAGAAAAAACCGATGGAGATGGAATCTGTCGGTGTCGGTCAGATGTTCAAGGCACTGTTTAAAAATGATCAGGCTATGACGGCAGTTGTTGCGGTTATCCTGGTGTATCTGGCACTTAACATCGTTGGAAATCTGATCCTGTATTTCTTCCAGTTTGATGTCGGCAATACGGGAGCATACAGTATTTTCGTGGCGGCTTGCTTTGTGACGCAGGTCATCGCGATGCTTCTGATCCCGCTGATCCGTAAAAAAGTGGATAAGATGCGTCTGTTCCTGTATGCGATCCTGATCCAGATCCTGGGCTTTGCAGTGCTTTTGGTATTTGCATACTCAAATCTGTATCATACAGCCGGCTGGGGCATTCTGGTACTGCCGGGCGTTATGGTATATGCGGGATACGGTATTCTGACCGTAATGCTTACCATCTTCCTTTCGGATACCGTAGATTACGGCGAACTGAAAAACGGACGCCGCGAGGAATCTGTCATTTTCTCCATGCAGACCTTTACGGTAAAACTCGCATCCGGTATTGCGGTATTCATTGCCGGCGTTGTCATTAAGATCGTCGCACTTGATCCGCAGGCTGCGACACAGACCATTGCAACCTTAAACGGACTGCGCATTTTTATGACGATCCCGTCAGCAGTGATCCTCGTGATCGCACTGATCGTATTCAAGAAATTCTACAGGCTGAATGACCAGAAGATGGAAGAAATTTCCGAACAGCTCAAGCAGCAGTAAAGTGACAAAGCATAACATTTTGAGGAAAACATCATGATCAAACAGGATGATAAGCTGTTTTGTCTGAACACAAATCATACGACATATCTGTTCCAGGTGCTCGAAAGCGGGCATCTGGAGCATTTGTATTACGGCGCTTCACTGGGAGAGGTTTCGGTAGAAGATGCGGATGCGCTGATGGAAAAGCGGACCTTTGAAGCCGGTAATATGATCTGCTATGACGCCGCGCACAAGGCACTGACGCTGGAAGACTTTCGGTTGGAAGCATCCGGCAGGGGGAAAGGCGATCTGCGGGAGCCGTTTGTGGAACTGATCTTTGCGGACGGCAGCAGGACGACCGATTTTTTGTATCAGGAGGCAAGGATCGAATCGCTTCCGGCAGATGACGCAGCGGAACCGGGAAAGGAAGTGCTGTGCCTGCCCCATGCATATGATGAGACCAGACAGGCCGAGCGCCTGACAATCGTATTAAGGGAGGCATCACAGCCGGTCAGACTGGAATTGTATTATGATGTGTTTGCGGATTGTGATGTCATTTGTCGCAGCGCAAAGCTGTTTAACGAAGGAGATACCCCTGTCATCATAGAACGGCTGCTGTCGGCGCAGCTGGATTTTTCTGACAGTGGATATGTGTTAAATGGGTTTTTCGGGGCGTGGGCGAGAGAAATAAACCGCGTGGATCTGCCTGTAAAGGCGGGAAAGCAGGTCATTTCTTCCGTGACAGGAAGCTCCTCGAACCGTGCCAATCCGTTTGTCATGCTTTCAAGGCAAGACACAACGGAGCAAAGCGGGATCTGTTATGGATTCCATTTGCTTTACAGTGGCAATCATTACGAGTCTGCTGAAGTCAATGCCTATGGGAAAACGCGTTTTTGCGCAGGCATCAATCCGGCTGGGTTTTCCTGGTATCTGGATGCGGGGGCGTCATTTGAAGCACCGCAGAGTGCGATGACGGTTTCTGACCGGGGCTTTACCGGGATGAGTCATCAGATGCATGCCTTTATCAGAGAGCACATCGTACGCGGTGTGTGGAAGAAAAAGGAGCGCCCGGTCCTGTTAAACAGCTGGGAAGCATCCTATTTTGATATCGATGAAAAGAAACTGCTAAAGCTTGCCCAGAAAGGGAAAGAAGCAGGGATCGAGCTGTTTGTCATGGATGACGGGTGGTTTGGCAGCAGAAATGATGATACGTCTTCACTGGGAGACTGGTTGGTAAACAAAAAGAAGCTGCCGGGCGGACTGGATGGAATCTGTAAAAAGATCAATGGACTGGACATGGATTTCGGCATCTGGGTGGAGCCTGAAATGATCAATACGGACAGTGATCTGTACCGGACACATCCTGACTGGACGATGGAAATCCCGGGACGTGCGCATTCTGAGGGACGAAATCAGAGGATCCTCGATCTGGCAAACCCGGAAGTGGTTGATCATATGATCGAACAGATGACGAATGTTTTTTCTTCGGCAAATATCGCATATGTCAAATGGGATATGAACCGGATCTTTTCAGATGCCTTTTCGCCATATCTGGCAGAGTGTGAAAAAGAGCGGGGCACGCAGATATGTGCGCAGGTACGACAGGGTGAGACTGCGCATCGCTATATCTGCGGTCTGTATCGGATGCTCGATACCCTGACAAAGCGCTTCCCGGATATCCTGTTTGAAGGCTGTGCTGCAGGCGGCAACCGGTTTGATGCAGGTGTACTTTGCTATTTCCCGCAGATCTGGGCAAGTGATAACACTGATCCGATCTGCCGTGCAAAGATCCAGGAAGGATACAGCTATGGATATCCTCTGTCAGTGATCTCAGCGCATGTATCCGGAAGTCCGAATCATCAGACGCTGCGGGCGACACCGTTAGACACACGTTTTGCCGTGGCGATGTTTGCAAGTATGGGTTACGAATGCAATCTCGTGGATATGAAGCAGCGGGATTTCGAGACCATAAAAGAGCAGATCGCGCAGTATAAAAAATGGCGGGAAGTTTTGCAGTTCGGAGATTTTTACAGGATCAGAACACCGGACGAAAAACAGGCAGATCACAATCGGTCACAGCTGCGCAGCTGGATCTGTGTTTCAAAAGACAAAAAAAGAGCGGTCGGGATGCTGCTGCAGGAAATGGTCACACCGAATACGCAGTATGCAAATTTCCGTGCAGCAGGACTCGATCCGCAAAAAATATATCACTTTTATAATCGGAAGATCGATCAGAACATCTTACAGTTCGGTGATCTGATCAACACCGTCGCACCGTTTCATGTACGTCAGGATTCCCTAGCCCACCGTGCGATCGCAAGATTCCAGCAGATGCCGGGAGAGCAGGAATACCACAGGGTTTCAGGTGCCATATTGATGCAGGCAGGCATCAGCCTGCTGCAAGGTTTCTCCGGAACCGGGTACGATGAAAACGTTCGGTATTTCCAGGACTACTCCGCGCGCGTCTACTATATGGAAGAGCGTTAAGCCCAGTTATCTTTCTCCTCTGCATAGAGATCCGTCCGGTAGCAAAGATCATCGACGATACGATTGCACAGGCAAAAGAAATCCTGGCGAAAATGCCGGCGTTTGAGTTCTAAAATGTGTTCTTAAAGACGGATATTACGGGTTATATTTGCATTTGAAAATATAACCCGTAATTTTTGTTGGTTGAATGCGGTACAGGTGATATAATACTCCCTGCACAACAAGAGAGGAGCCGGATTCAAAATGGAGCTTACGAAAAAGTCGGGCTTGCTGAATAGCAGGAAAAAACCTGACCTCCTGCACGGCAGTTTGTGGAAATCCATGCTGGTGTTTTCCATCCCGCTGATCATCACAAACCTGCTGCAGGCAGTTTACAATATTGTTGATATGATCATCGTTGGGCGGTTTGCGGGAGCGACCGGCCTGGCTGCCGTCGGAAACGGCGGACAGGTGACAATGCTGATTTTGGCGATCGTGATGGGATTGTCAAACGGTGGTGTTGTGATGTCAGCGCAATTGCTGGGCGCAAAAAGAGAAAAGCAGATTTCAGATGTGATGGGGACGATGTGCGTGGCGTTTTTCGGTGTCGCGATCGCGATCACAGTTGTCGTCTTTGCGCTTGCAAATCCACTGCTTCATGCGATGGATACGCCGCCGGAAGCCTATCAGCAGGCCCTCAATTATCTGAGGATCTGTGTCATCGGTACGGTGTTCATTTACCTGTATAATGTCATGGCGGCATTGCTTAGAGGTGTCGGCGAATCTGTGATCCCAATGTTTTTGATCATTGTCACAGCTGTGCTGAATATCGTCCTTGATCTGATTTTAGTAGGTGTGTGCGATATGAGTGCGACAGGCGCGGCAATCGCGACCCTGATCGCACAGATTGTCTGCTGTGTTCTGGTCTTCCCGCTGGCTGGAAGGAAATATGAATTCCTAAACCTGAAAAACGTCCGTCTCAGAATCGAAAAAGCACTTTTAAAAAGTATTTTAAAGATTGGCCTGCCGCAGGCGATTCAGTTTACACTGACCAATATCTCCTTTATCCTGGTGCTGGCGCTGGTCAATCACTATGGCAATACGGCAGCGGCAATTTCTGCCTCTGTCACAAGACTGAGCTCATTTGCGGTACTTGCTGGCCAGGCAGTGATGGGAGCAATCATTGCGACGAGTGGTCAGAATATCGGCGCAGGCCAATATGACCGGGCCAAAAAGGGCATGCTCATCGGAATCGTATATGCACTTCCTCTGGCAGTCGTTTTTTTCCTGCTCTCGGAATTTATTCCCCAGACAATGCTTCGCATCTTTACGACAGACCAGGCGGTGCTGGCAATGGGTGGGCCGTATCTGCGGATCTTTGCCTGGAGCTTTCTGATCGAGACCGTTATGTTCTGTCTGTTCGGACTGCTGATCGGCGCGGGCTATACACATGTCACGCTTAGCTGTGCGATCATCAATGCGTTTGCCGTGCGGTATGCGCTGGCCAGAATCCTTAGCACGCTGACACCGCTGGGATTCCTTGGAATCGGACTGGCATATCCGTTTGCGCCGATGTGTTCGTGTATTATCTGTATCACATTTATCCTGACCGGGCGATGGAAGAAAAGCAGGGTAAGGCTTTAAAAAAATATCCTGAATGTATCAACATGAAAAATGTGGTACACTCAGGATATATTTTATTTCAGATAAAGGATGGATATGAATGGGACAGAATACAAACAATCCAAATCCACATAAATATAAAGGCCGGCAGAAAAAATCATCTCAGCAGATCAGCGAGGCGGAAAGACGCCGCCACGCGGAGGCCAGGCGGAAGAAGCGAGAGAAGCAGGCGAAGAAGCGTGCGCGTCGTGCGGCCAGAGAAAAAGCGCTGCATGCGTCGATGTTAAATCAGATTCCGGAAAACTATATCGATTTCTTTCCGGATGCAAGAAAAATGCACCGCCGTTTTGTGCTACACATCGGACCGACAAACTCGGGAAAAACCTATGAGGCAATCCAGGCCTTAAAAGAAGCGGGCGACGGGATTTATCTTGCGCCGTTACGGCTTCTGGCTTATGAGAAGTTCGAACAGATGAATACGGAAGGCTATCCCTGCTCTCTTGTGACAGGAGAAGAACGGTATCTGATGGAGAACGCCTGCTATCAGGCATCCACGATCGAGATGCTCAATCTGAAAAAACACTATACCTGTGCCGTGATCGATGAGGCACAGATGGTGGCAGATGATGAGCGTGGCGGATCGTGGACATCAGCAATCCTTGGCGTATGTGCAAATGAGATCCATGTCTGCATGGCGCAGAATGCGGAGCAGCTGATCATTCGGATGATCGAGGAATGCGGAGATACATATGAGATCGTCCGCCATGAGAGAAAGACGCCCCTGATCTGTGAAAAAGAGTCGTTCCGGCTGCCGGAAAGCGTCCAACCCGGGGATGCGCTGATCGTGTTTTCCAAAAAAAATGTCCATGCGGTCGCTTCGGAATTACAGGGGAAAGGATATAAGTGCAGCGTGATCTACGGCGCGCTCCCTTATGATGTGCGCCATGAGCAGGCCAGACTGTTTGCAGAGGGCATCAATGATGTTGTGGTTGCGACCGATGCGATCGGCATGGGATTAAACCTTCCGATCCGCAGGGTATGCTTTCTTGAGATGGCAAAATTTGACGGAAAAGATGTCAGAGACCTGATGACGGAAGAGATCAAACAGATCGCGGGCCGCGCAGGACGATTCGGTATCTATGATGAGGGACATGTCACATCACTGCTGCTTCGCAGTCGTGTGCGCGAAGCACTGGAGGAACCCAGCGACCCTCTGGTTTATGCGACCGTCGGATTTCCGGAGTCCCTGCTGGCGCTTGATGCACCGCTTCTGGATATTTTAAAAAGATGGTCACAGGTCAATATGAATGTCGGCTATAAGCGCGCGGACACCGAGCGTATGATCAAGCTTTGTAAAGAGATCCGTGAGATCTCCGAGAATAAGACCTTTCTGTATGACTGCCTGACTGTTACGTTTGATGAAGGGAATCCCTGGCTGTTCCGGATCTGGAAGGAAATGTGCCGGTTCGAAGCGGAAGAGGAATGCTATCCGGTCGGGAAACGGATCCCATCGGAACATTTCATCAAGAGGATCCGGGAAGATCTGGATGATCTCGAGCAGCAGTTTAAGCTTTGCGATCTTCTTTACAGCTACTGTGATAAATTCGATCATGAGGAATACGTTGACGAGATCATTCGAAGGAAGAACATGATCTCTGAAGAGATCATCCGTGTGCTTGCAAAGCAGAAATTAAAACCGCGCACCTGCAAGTATTGCGGGAAGGTGATCCCGTGGAATTACAGATACGGTGTTTGCGAGAGGTGTTTTAAAAAGATTCGTGGGATCGAATAAGGAGATAAGTCGTGGTAACATTACAGATGCTGTTATATTTTTTGACGAAGAGGAACCTGTCGCCGGAATATAAAGAGCACTCCGGGCAGGGAAAGATGAGGCGTGATGAGCCTGTTTTTTCCGGCGTGCATCGGTTTGAAGGAACAACAGATGAGGATGCCGGGCGTTACCTGCAGATCGCGGTACCGGACGAATTGCTCGCGCACGGGGATGCG
>CADBRG010000112.1 GCA_902797015.1 uncultured Lachnospiraceae bacterium | reverse complement strand
TGTTTCGTTTTCGGAGAGGCAGGCAAAGGAAATAGCAAGCTTTGTAATTCAGCATAAAGATGAAGTCAGCACGATCATATGTCAGTGTGAATTGGGACAGTCCCGCAGCGCCGCTGTCGCCGCCGCAATATCAGAGTGGTTGAATGGGGATGGGATCAGATTTTTTGCCGATGATCGTTATAGTCCGAATCTTTATGTGTTTCGAACCCTGTACAAGATGTTATATGCCGGAGAGTGTTTATGAGAGTATTTATCAGTGGATCAAAAGTTCTGAAAGACAGCATTGGAGACGGCAGGCTTCCTGATACAGTCTACTCTAAAATAAACAGCCTTATGGCTGATGGAGCGGAAATCATTATCGGAGACTGCTATGGTGCTGATACACTCGTACAAAGATACTTGTATGAGAAACAGTATCGTAATGTTACCGTATATGTTTCCGGTAACAAGAATGGGACACGGAACAATATCGGAAATTGGGAAGAAAAACACTTTGGGGTCCATAATACAAGTAATGGCTATGGCATGCGCATAGAAAAAGATCTTCATATGGCAGAGGACGCAGATTGCGGTCTCGCTTTATGGGACGGAGAAAGCAAGGGAACCTTTGTCAATATGGTCTGCCTTGCCGCACAGGGAAAAACTTGCAGTACTTATTTTTTAAATGAACAAAAATGGGTGGACATCAGTTCTTTAGATGAGCTTGAGCGTTATTTAAATCAGCATTATGGATGGCAGGACGAGGATATAGACAAAGTCCTTGCGATATGCGGCTTTTCTGAAGAAATGAGAAATTACCTTGTTACTGAGCATTTGATTTCCGCTTTTGATCTAATCGACATCGTGTGCCAAGCCCCTGTTTCCTTGGAAGAAAAAATCCGTACTCTTAATTTCCTTGGCAGAGAGAATAACATCTTAAAACATGATGTCATGAAGGCTGCTGCTCAAAAAAAAAAAATGGTGAAGAATGGTATTTTTTAAAGAAAAAAATAAGAGCAATAGTTAATTGGCACTGCAGGGACTCGGCTTGGTCATATCTAGGTTCGGCATGGCGCGAAATACATTGTGCGGCATTGCATTATGAAAGAGATTACTTTGATATAGACAATACGCTGTATCTTTTTGAAGAATGGTATGATACGGATTCCTTTATTGAAAAATCACATGGAGCAGGATTGTTCAGAAGCATGTATCATGTGCTGAAATATGTTAATCGTGAAGAGGCAGATAAAGACAGCAGAGAAGGCTGGTATCGTGTCGAAACCTGGGAACCGATGGATGTAGGCTGGAAAGAAAAACGATACGATTTTTTCATCTTTGACAGTAAAATATGTTGGTTTGAGAAACTCTTTCCCGAGAAACAGGATCATGGAAATATATACTACATGCCGGAATCCCGACGGTTTTCCTCTGGTCGTCTTGATCTCGATCTGCCGACCCCATATAAAACCGGAGATATTGTTATAATAGACTGCCGACCGTTCGGGCCGCCGTTCCATGCCATGATTTTGGAGTCTCGCGATCAATGGGACAGCTGTTTTCCGAATATCGTATTTCAGGTTCCTTATACAGATAAATGGCGCATGACGCCCTTAAAGCATAAGAGATTTTTTAAACATGCAGAGATTTCTTCTTATGAGCCAATGCTCTCTCCCCTGTACAGGATAAGAAAAGTTCAGCAGGAAGAAATGACAGAGGAAGATGACCGTCTGCTGAAACTAAGCAGTTTTCTGTCTGGAGTGGAAAGCAGGGCTGCGGCAGTATGGGAGGCGTGGATGAAATCGCCTGACGGCGACAAAGCCTTTGAAGAAGTCGAATCTATTTTTGAAAAGACAGGAGTGAAATAAGTGCGGGGAGTGTTCTGGGTCATAGAAAATCAGTTGTTTGCATTCCCTTTTGTTGAAGGAGCACAGTATGGAGTAGCCAAATCGGGACTTACATATAATCACAAATTATTATGGCCGCATGTTCGGCCGAAAGGCTGTAATAAGCCGTATAACTACTATCCACGCGGCAGGGTTGATTATAACGGCAAGGGTAAGCCGGTGTTGTATATGAATCAGAATATAACGCTTGAGTATGTTCCCGATATTCTAAAAGCGTTCAAACTTGAAGATGAAGCGATCATTCGGATCGACAGGAGTAAGCATTATCGATGTTATCTGGACTCTGAGTATGGAAATTCAAAGGAGCCCTATATGAGGAGACATATTTAATGAATATTGCAGATCTTAATCCCAGATACTCTTTTAGTTCATTTGTGGTGGGTGCTAATAATAAACTCGCTTATCGCGCTTCTATGGAGGTGGCTAAATTTCCGGGAAGTTACAACCCTCTGTTTATTTGCGGCGATACCGGCCTTGGAAAAACGCATCTTATGCATTCCGTCGCGCGATATATTCTCGAAAGTAACCCCAAAACGAAAGTTTTATACATTACAAGCGAAGGGTTTATATATGAAGTAATTAATGCTATCCGTACTAATACAGTATCCGAATTTCGCGCCAAATACTTGAATCTGGATGTTCTCCTGATAGACGACGTGCAATACATTTCCGGAAAGGAATCCTCACTGAAGGAGTTTTCTCATGCCGTAAATAACCTTTACAACGATGGCAAGCAGATTGTGATTTCAGCCAACTGTTCACCTAGGGAACTAGATTGGAAAGAAAGAATCTGGTCTCGCTTGGAACTGCAGGGGCTGGTTGCGGATATTGAAAGCCCTGATTTTGAAACCAGAATCGATATTCTGCAGAAAAAGCTGGAAAATGGCGGATACCATTTTAACAGGGGTGTTATCGAATATATTGCCCGGAACGTAAAATCAAATATCCGTGAACAAGAAGGAGCCTTAAAAAAAGTGATTGCTCTGTCAGAGATTCAGCAGATTCCTCCGAATCTGGAACTGGCCCAAAGAGTGGTGAACGATATCATTCGAACCTTCTATTTTAATGAAATAATTGTGCAGATGATTCCCTGCATTGTTGCAGCGTATTATCGCTGTACTTTATCTGAACTACAAACATCACATCGAAATGGCTGCACGTCTCGTAGTCGGGAATTGTTTATAGGAAAAATAGTAGGAGTAATGCTTTTCAGGAAATTTACATCGCTTCCATATTTCAAGATTGCTCCCTTAACAGGGTTTTCTTCCGGCGCAATGCTGGCACATTTCATGTTGGATTGTAAAGAATTCATTCAGGAGAAATGTATGGCGGACTATTTGTATCTTTCTGACATTGTCGTCCAATGGAACCATTGGACTTATGGCAAACTATCGTGAAGCCATTATAAGCTCCTGCCACACTTTAACCATCGCATAAGTATCAAGTTCACAATACTTCAAAAGTGCGTGCCGTGCCGTTGCCTTGTTTTCAGGATCCATGTATTGGATTTCCGGAAAGATGGCCATGGCCTCACCACCGTGATGAACCAATTCGAGATTGTGATAATCAAGACTCGGGTCATCCGGAAATATAGCCGGGAGTACACTCTTGATGGAAAATGATCCGCCCATTGCCCGATTATAGTAATATCCGGACTGGAATGGAACGAGCAGGTCTTTAATATTTGATTCAATATTCAAAAGGTGATCTGCCAGATCCGGGTAAGTATCTGCAAGTTCTCGAATACGGGTACATTCAAACGCTTTGTAATACGCTATAACACACACGTCACGGGGAATGTCCTCACAAAGGCTTTCCGCAATAGCCCGACGTGGATCGGTGCCTGATTCTGCCAGGAATTCCTTGTGTTTAAGCTCTGCGCCTTCATCATCAATGTAATGGAGAGAGTACTGAAATGGAATCTGGGCATATGGTTTTGTTCCTACGTATTCCGGAACGGCCGGTTGCATCGTTTCAAAGTCAAGAAAGTAGATCGGATAAGAAAGCGTGTCTAAAAACTCTTTTATATGATCTTTTTCGATATAAGTTCCCCTGTCGCTAAGAGCGTATTCCATCTGCCGCAGCTGCTTATCATTCGTGATACAGTGATTCTGCAGAAGATCCTCATAAGAGATAAGTCCTCTGCGATAGTATTCAATTGCCTTGGAAAAGCGCATGCGATACAGATCAAAAACAGACCGTTCAGGCAGGTGCTTTGAGCAGTATTTCCAAAATCCGCATAGATAGGGATTTTTACAGCTCTCAGATAGATCTATATCCGGTTCTTCCGGAGAATTCAGGATCGTTTCAGCGATCGAGAGATTCCCGGATATGTTTTTGATCTCCTGAGCGACAGACTCTGATATATCTGTGATTTTGAAAAGCTTTTGAATATCTAAAGTACCGTCGAAAACATATTCATTATCAAGGCAGACAAGGTATGTGCCGGCCACTCTGACGCCGCTGTTTTCAAGCACATATTTTTGATAAGCCACATCGGCTGCGTACACTGCCTTGTCGTCCTGTGTGGAGCTTTTGACCTCATAGATCGCCCAGCCATCGGATTCTTTTTTTAAAATGTCGACTGCGCAATACAAGCCGCAATAACTGAAGGACGCTTCGCAGATAACGGATGTCCCCCTGGCCATTTCAGCCTTTGTAGCAGAAATCATTTCGGAAAGATCCAGTTTCTCTCCATTATATGCAGTAACTTCAACATAGTCACCAAAGAGGCTCATTGCGAGATCTCCAACCTCGTTCCCGGTTTTCATCCGAGAAAGAGCAATATCGTCTAAAGAGAGTTCTTCCGGTTTGTATTTGCTAAGCCAGGCAATTTTGGGACACTGCCATAGACCGCAGTATTTGGATTTTGAAAGGTAAAGCATTAGAAAACCTCCGAGTCGGCAGACGTTTGAAAAGCAGCCGTCTGTTCTTTGAAAAGATATTACCCTAACGATGGGGTTTATTCAATATCATACGCCCCGTATTCTTCCGGTCTGCAGGATCCGGCATACTGCCGGATATGTGCCCAAAATGATTCACGTGTCTATCCAGCCTTTTCCCAGCAGCTCCAGATACTCAGTGTGATCCGGCCGGCAGTTATGAGACAATTCAATCTTTGCTGTGCAGACCGACTCTTCGGCCAGAATCAGTTTATATCCGTGAAGCAGTTCCCAAAGAGAAATCTTCTCTCGTCGGAACATGCTGATCAAGCCAAGGATCCGCTCTTCCCCTGTGAGTGGTTTAACATAGCCTTCCAATTCCAGACAGTTTCTCCGAATATCAGTATCTATAAATCCTTCAATTATCCAGGCACAGAGAGCCCGCATGTCAGAGCTGTCCATAGTCAACTCCTCTTTTTTGTCCGGGGGAAGTGCCGGATAAATCGCCTCCAGCAGCAGCGGTGTTTCCGGCTCTTTATACCAATAAACGATATCATACTGCTTGAAAGGAACCGGGAAGTCCGGACACATTCCTGAAAACAGATTCCGTCCGATATCCTCTTTGTTTTCAATCCGCAGATCATTTGCTTCGATGATCTGTCTCAGTTCCTGATGAAGGCTCGGAAATGTTTCGGACTCAGGATTTTGTGATATCACTTCACAATCCGGCATGTTGTCAACGATCCACTGCCAGGCTGCATACTTTTCCTCCATAGAAGCGGTCCGGCATTGCCAGACCAGATAACCGGCTTCTTTCGCGGAATACTCGTACCCGGCCGGAAATAGTTCTGTGTGAAACATTCTGATATCTTCCGAAAGAATGAAATGCCGAAAATCCCGGATGCTGTTAATCTTCATTTTTACATATCTCCATCAATCCTGCTTCTCGCAGTCCTTCTTTAGTATACATAAGCGGCATCGTTTTCTTATACATCTCTTCCGTAAGGATTCGATGGTATGCCGCCAACAACAGTGCCAGATCGTCTCCAAGATCACCTTTTAGATATGCACTGATCGGCTTCAGACAGCGATCGATCCCTTTCAGGTCTTCTCTGTAGTATTCGACATCCATGTAATGCCACCAGTAATCGTGATATGCCCCGATGAACTGTGCCTTTTTATCCTTCTCATTGCGTGGCGGCACCTCTGAATCTTCCATATAGTATCCCCACACTATCATATCTGAACAGTCCCCGCCGTGTTCTTTTCTCCTTTTTCTCTCTTCGTCAACATTCTTCCAAGAAGGAAACAGAATATCAGTCAGAACAAACGGGTTATCCCTTTTGTTTGGTTGAATACAGACAATATCTCCTTTTTGGAACGGTGTCGGAAATTCAAACCATAGTGTCTCAAAAAAGCGTTTCAAGTCGATGTATCTGTCAACAGCATCTCTGCTATCACCATATGGAAGCCAAATGTCCTTGATTCGCCCTCCCAGATCGATTTCAATACTTCCATTGAAAAAAAACTCTACTGCTTCGTTCTGATAGCTACGGCAAATACGGAAAGAGCAGGTATCTCCAGGATTAACGGGGTCAATATTCCTCAAAACATAATCTACGCATTTTTGCCAGTCGGAGAAAACTATGCCAAAATCATAGTCTTCGCTGGCTTCTCCAAAGCTTTTCGAGCATCGTCTAAACGAATAGATTCTGTCGGATGCTTCGGTTGTAAAATGATTAATGAACCATTTCTGCATCTCTATATAGTCAGCAATCGTCCGAAACAGAGACTTCCCCTGAAAAGCATTTTTCCGTCTGCCGAAGTCCAGCACCTGATCCGGCATATTGTCTATGATCCACTGCCATGCTTCATGCTTTTCCTGCAACGTTATATACCGGCACCAATACACCAGCCAGGCTGCTTCAAGTGTATTGTATTCATATCCGATCTTCCTGTGATGATCTCGGATATCGCAGGAATTAATATACTGTGAAAAGTCCATATGATCTCCTCGTTTAATTACCTTGTTTAATCTATGAGAAAATAATAAATAATAGTAACATATTCTTCCGTATTACAATGGATTTCATCTTCAGTCGCAGGTTTATCCATATTATCAAGGAAAACGATGGAAGGTGTGTGTTTTGCAACCTCATTGAATGTTTCACGAATACCGTCCACGTAGTCCCCGTCCGGCTTATTTCTTCTGATCGTAAAGGTCGTTCTTACTTTATCAAAACGATTTCTTTGCCATGTCGCTTCGCGTATTGGATCGTTTCTTTCGTTCCTCCGGGTGCTCCGGTATAAACCGCAATCAGGCGCTTGGAATTATCCACCATCCACTCATTGCGTCTAAAAAATGCAACTCGTCCCGGTCTGTTACTTACATAAGTCACTCCGTTAGCCTTCTTAAGAACGGCATGATATCTTTTATGCCAGTCCTTCTCCCATCGATCCTCCATACCACGAAATGCTACCGCTGAGAAAAGCCTGATTTCTTTGTCTTTCATTTCTTCTCTAATCCTGAGCACAATCTCGGCAGCCCAAAGATCGACACCTCTTTGCATACCTGAGATAAAGTCTGTATATCCATCGTCT
>CADBRG010000111.1 GCA_902797015.1 uncultured Lachnospiraceae bacterium | reverse complement strand
AGTAGTCGCTAAGATCATCTTCCTCACCACTCCTTATCTCATCGATTCTTGCTTTTAGCGTGTAAACCATACCGATCCCCAAAGCAAATAAAGGGGATCAGTCCGTCACATGTCTCCATGACGATAATCGCAAGATATTCAAGCTTTTGATGATATCTTCCATCCACGGATATTATCAGCAAGATTGTTTGCCTGTTCTGCTGCAAATCCATGTCCAGTATTCCCATTGAATTATAATTGTTTAAAAATTCTCTTTATCACATGGACCTGTGCAGGAGTCATTTCTCCCGCGTTGATTTTCTCATCTGTTATTCCTATAGTAGAGCTTACCTTTGCAGTGGTTTCCTGTACAACCAGTGATTCAAACCATTTTGTGAATATATACTCGTTCTCTTGTCTTGCCTTTTTTTTCTCATTTTCAGTAGTACTTATTAGTAAAATAACAACATAATGTTTTGTCCATGTACATTTTTTTTTTTTTGAAATCTCTTTATCGTCGATTAGGCCTGTAAATCGTATTTCTTCATAAAGAGTCCCATCATCATCTTCATAATCAATTTGGGAGTCTACTTGAATCTCATTTCCTACTAGTTCAATAAAATCCGATAATTGTAATTCCCCAATATAGGGTCTTTGATTGCAATACTCTCGTCGTAGCACTAATAATTCAATATTATAAACGTTCTGGTATTCATATACTTCAATTGCAACTCCATCATTATTGACTCCCCGAAATATATTCGGGAATTATAATCACATACCAGTCATTCAAATATCTGTCATCTATTGTCATATCTGTAATGACAATTCCATTTTTGTCAGTAACCCGATAGTTTTCTGGGTGAGTATAGGAGTTGATGAAACCTTTGATAATTTCCTGCAGATCCTCAAAAATCACCTCGTATTCATCAAAAAGTACTGGATCATCTACTGCTCGATCTCGAAGCTCTACGACTGCTGCATACTCACGAACAACCACGTCTACATCGTTGAAATGCTTGGGCAAGGCAAAAATATAAAGTTCGCAGTCACTACTGGTAGCTACCACAATCTCAGATACTTTTTTTAACTGATCTTCGCTCTCCGGAATAATGCCATAAATCACACCATCAGCATCTATCGCCTCGCCCTTTATTGTCCAGTCAACATCCGCCGTAACTTCTGCTCCGGAAATAAACTGGAAAGAAAAATAACGCGTCATCTCATGCTCGTCGTTATAGCGAGAAGGATACATATAGTTATCAAAGTTTGAAGCGTTTAGGATGTCTTTGGCTTCAATCTTCCCAGACTGAGACTCCACTAAGTCGTGGATCTTTTGCCGGACATCTACACCAGAAGTCTGTTTTAAACGAAGATAGTCATTGCTCCGCTTCAGATAAATAACAAACTCCTTTTCGATGAGATCTGTTATGGATCTTTCGATCTCAGTAACGTCATAAGATCCGGAATAGATCCCTATGATTTGCTCCTTCGTGGGATTGAGACGTTCAAATTGCTCAAGGATATAGATCAGGGAAAGAGTTTTTATTATTTTGCTACCGAGCGAATCTTCCGGAAGCTGATTTAAGATTGTTCTTGTTAGAACGAAATTCTTATGAATCTCTCCAGAATACACCTCTTTCTTAAACAGCGGTTTAAAGTAATCATAGATCAGATCTGGGGTTACTAACCGAAAATCATTCTGATAGGTATCCAAAAAAGCTGGCAAAGTGGCAGTTCCTTCTGCCGATAAGAATGTGAAAAGTGTACGCTCATTCTGCGCTACTCGTTCCGATAACCTCGGCAGAATATAAGTTGAGACTGGATGCAAGGGGAAGCATCCCATAATAGCAGTATCAAGTTCTCCTTGCTCATCCATAAAGATCTGATGCTTCTTATATCGAGCATAAAGAGCCTTGAAATCCGGTTTATGAACATCACAGAAGCTATCCCATAAGGAATCATTATGCTGAATAACAGATGAGATTATCTCATAAGTTTGGGTGAAGTTGTTATTCATATGTAGGTGTTTAAAACGCTCGGAAACACCTCTCCATCCATCGGTTTTTTCTTTCGGCAGCTTATCGATATAGTTAGATATCTCCTTATGTGAGATCAACATAAGGTGCAGCTGCAATTCTCCGCTCCGGCAACACTTCTCCGCAAAATCCTGAAGCATCTTCGTATCGCTGACCGAAGCATCGACAATATTAGCCTCCAAGAACTTACTGAACTCATCGTACACTACATAAATGCCAGTATATCCGCTACTCCTTAAACTCTTAGCCACACTCTCATAAAGATCTACTACATCAAAGCCCAGGAACGGATTAAACACACTGCCAGCAGTAAGGGACGGGTAAATCCGCTCAAACGTTTCATAGGCGACAACATCATAATTCTCCAAATGATCCACAAAGACATTTATGGGTCCGTCAATCTCGTCTATGAACTGAGCATAAACTCCCGGGAATTCCTTCTCCCAACGGCGAATCACCTCAATAGCTGCCTTGTAGTTCGTCTCTGGCATTGAGGATAACAGGTCATAATCTGAAAGCGTCCTTTGCAAAGAAAGCAGAAATGCCTGAGTAAGACTTGTATTACTACCGCTGATTACTACGGGTAGGATCTTGTTCTCCCCGTCATAGTAATTCTGGACAAGCTGGTAAAGCCTTTCATTCTCTTGGATCTTTGGCATCAGTTTTTCAAATAGAGCCAGATCCTTTTTCATGAGCATCGAAAGGATAGTCAGAACGATATGAGATTTGCCTTTACCATACGCGCCGATCAGGACCCTCGCCCGGTCTGTCGAGGACGGATTCATGCTAAGCAGAATATCTTCGAGTAAAGACAGTGCGGATTTAGTAGGTATGAAATTCCGTAGTTTGTCGTCGCTTCCCAGATCGTATCCGATGTTTACAGAATACTGGAACCCCGGAGCGACAGAAATCATGTCACGCATTATGTTCCTCCTGACTCTGTTCATCGATAGACGCATAAAATCGTTCTACACAATCATAGAAGTCAAGGTCTTCTTGCACGGTAATAACATCCAAGCCAGCGGTACGATTAATTCTGATCAGTCCCAATTTCTCGACCCTATACAGGATATCCAACATGGTGATCGAATCGAGATTAAATACTCTGCCGATATTATTGGGAGCAGTAAGTAACTCATTCAAGCTGATTTCTTTCCTACCATCAGCATTGTCGACTATTACTGCCAACGCAATATATGGGTTTAGGGTATCCACTGCCGGGATGCTCTTTTTATAAGTCTTCTTTCTCTTGTTTAGAATATCAACCAACCCAAGCTCACCGAAAGGACAGTCAATATTATTCTCTGGCGACACCTTTGCTGGGTTGGATTTATATCGTGGAAGATATGTATTAATGATACACTGAAAATCATCATTTAAGGAGCGGATGGCATAAGCATTCTCACTATCCTGCATACGAATGTATTTTTGCAGTGCTGCCACAAAGTCTTCTCTTGAGAACTCCTGCATAGAAAACTCATTAAAGAAGAAATACCAGGCTGTTGCCTCCTCCTTTTGTGTTGCAAGCACATACTGGAGCAGACAGAGCGTGCCAAGCTCTTCTATATAGGTGTCATGCTTAAAAACTAGCTCGCCAAGTTCAGTAAATTTCTGAGACCGCCTTCCTTTTTTTTGTTCTTCTGTCAGTCCGACTGTTTGGAGCCAATATCGCAGAGCCTTAACCATGTTTGCGCCGATCCCAAGAACATCCATCGGGTTTTCATCACGAGCGATAAAAACATCCGGTTTTTTTTCCACGCAGCGCATCCCTTTGCTGAGCCATCCTTTTCTTATGAAAAATGTGTCATGAGCCCGAAACTTCATAGACATCACTGTAACCTCCAAATATCACTTCGTCCGCAGGTATTTATCCATCATGCAACCACCATCAAGATATTTGGCAGTCATACACATTTTGCAATGGACACACTTCTCCGGATCTATATAGTAGGTATCTCCAATGATAGAGATAGCCCCCCGCCTACAGATCGACTCACACTTAAGGCATTTTCTACAAGCATTGTACTTTCTTATCTGATACCCAATCATCCGCTGCAGATCATCATGATCGGCAACATTCATAGTTTTGACCTTGACCGCATAATCGTATCCGTCCTGATTGAACGGCTGGATTGATAGAATCGGAACGTTAGTCCTTGTGTCAAGTATAATGGTCTCCCTTAAGAGCTTTTTCCCCAACTCTGGTGCGATTCTTCCGAACGGAACAAACATCCCCACAAGTTCATCATCAAAAGGTCGTTTTAACCGATATATTTTTGCGTGATCTTCCGTTGTACAATTTGTGAAACGAATCTTAACATCACCAGCTGATGCGAGACCATTTCCT
>CADBRG010000110.1 GCA_902797015.1 uncultured Lachnospiraceae bacterium | reverse complement strand
GCCGGGTGCCAGTTATTTAAATACGGATTTTCAGGCTGGTCGAACCATATCCTCCAATACCTTGTGTCTCCAATCTGAGAATAGGAAAACATCTCATCAACGTGATACCCCTCTTTTTTGGAACCCCAGTATAGGACGTTCAATGTCAGCAGGATCATGACAAGCAGCACACCGCATATTTCAATTATTCTTAAACGTTGTCGCTTCTCCATATCAGCTTCTCCCAACTGTGGTGTGTGCAAACAAATGGCCTGCTCCGGATCATGACTGTTTCATCATGAAGCCGGATGTTTAGTTCCTTTGAACGCGTGTTTCGCACTGTCCCAAATAATAGCTAAAACAAGTAATTGCAGCGCAATCGTAAAAATATTGCTCCGGTACCAAAACAGGAGTATCGGTATATCACAAGCCGGTACATTGATCGTAAACGCAGCCATACATATAAAGTACAGTATATTGCTTCTATGAAATTTATCTTCGTCTCTAAAGAAAAACAGCAGCGGTATAAAGAAAAAACACTGGGCATATTCATACTGCGGGAAAACCATGAGAATGGAAAATGTGATATATAAATATCGCTTCCATTTTTCCTTAGATAAAACCGAAATAAAAGCAAGAACGACAAATATGCCCCAGGCTGTCAGCCGCCAAATCCTTTCCGGAATTGAGGGAAGATGATAAAAGGATGTAACATTATCAATACCGGAAAGAATAGTTTTCGGAGAAATGACAAACGATTGAGAGGCTTGGATCAAGTCACTGCTCATCACCTGCCTGATCCATAATTTAAAATCCTCAACGCCCTCGCCCATAACAGCCATTGGCAGCAGAACACTCAATATCCCGTATATGATTGCTCTGACAGCCGCTTTATACCTTTTCTCCTGCAAAAGAATAACGCCGTAAATTGCGGGATAGAGCTTCAGACCTGCCGCAAGTGCGAGCGAGATAAGCCCGATCTCTCTTAAAAACCCGTCTTTATGATCATAGAGCAGGAGGAACAGCATGGTTAAGCACCAGCAAAGTGTGACGATATTACCTCTTTCATACGCATATAAAAACGGAAAGCCAAAAACGGTTGAGAATCCGATCAAAACCTTGAGACTCTGCTTCTTTTCTCCCACCGTATACAAGACCAGGGTATATATAAAGAAAACACTGAGAATCGTCACAAACAGGAACAGCAGCACAGGCGCCTGAAAGAGGCGCAGATCCTCTTGTCCGCCCTTTAATACAGAGAATGTTTCAAGTGGGTCTACATCCAGTTCATCCAGAGGTTGCGTCAGATTCAGCGGGATCATATGATATATGGTCTTGTAAAACAGATTTGCAAGCGGCGGATATAGATTCTGATAATGCTCGCAGGTATCCTTCCATCTCATAACCGCTGTGCTGTTAAAGAAATCCATCCCGGTGTCAGTTGTATCATAAAAAAAGTAATGGTTGATAAGCTCACCATGACTCATGCAGGCAACAAGCAAAATGATGATTAAGCCTGTAATGGACAGCACAACATAGACAATAGATGGACGGATCACATGATCGATAGTTCTGATTTTGTTTTTCATCGTCACGCAGAGCGCAGTCCTTTCTTCTTCACTGTGCCTCTTTCCTGAACGTCCACAGCTTATTGATTACAAAATTCAACGGAATGGTCACCATCATGTTTACGATCGGCGCAATCATCTTATTGACGCCGAGATGAACCTCTACCCACAGCAGACCGATGCTGAGCAGCGAGGTTCCACCGTAGCTTACGTAGGTTTTCCCCAGCCTTCGCAGCTTACTTTTCCAGTCCCTTGCGCCGCCTTTGAACACATGTCTGTCGTTCCAGAAAAAGGCGTTTGCAATGCTGACTACGGTTCCCACGACACTGCCAAACATATACAGGTCCTCGTCGATCCAAAGAATAATATAATAGCACGACCAGGAAACCAAGGTATTGGAAAGCCCCACAAGTCCAAATTTGATAAACTGAATGACCAGGGCCTTTCGCTCTTCTATAGTCTTTGCTCCAAGCTTCTGAAATAAAGCGTCAATCAGTTGCTTCATGCTCTAAATACTCATGGATCTCTGTGTCCATCTCCGCAATCACATCTCCGCAGCCCGACCGTATTTTCTCAAAGCGAATGACTTGTTCAACAGTTTTTTCGATCCCCCACTTTGGCTTCCAGCCGAAGGTGTTTTTCATTAAACCGCAATCCAGCTTCAGGAACCCTGCCTCGTGCGGCGCGTTCAGCTC
>CADBRG010000109.1 GCA_902797015.1 uncultured Lachnospiraceae bacterium | reverse complement strand
ATGCTGATCTTTGTTGTGCTGTTTGTGATCCTTCTGGGTCGCCTGTTTGGCATGCAGATCATAAAGGGTGCGTCCTATCAGAATACATTTACTGCCAGCATAAAGAAAACGATCACCGTAGACGGCATACGCGGAAATATCTATGACCGGAACGGTGTTCTTTTGGCGTACAATAAACTTGCCTATAAGCTGACAATAGAGGATACCGGTGTCTATTCTTCAACAGAAGATAAGGATGCGGCGCTCAACCATGAGATGGATACGATCCTGACACTGCTTCATAAGAATGGTGATGAGATCGAAAACCATTTTCATATCACGATGGATCCTACTACCTATCAGCTTTCTTATGATGTTTCCGGAACGGCGCTTCTCCGGTTCAAAGCAGATGTTTTCGGCTATGCAAGAACAAACGAGTTATCCTACAACAGAAAGCTGAAGCTGAATGAAAAAGAGGCCACAGAGCAGCAGATCTATGATTATCTGCAGGATCGCTATGGGATCAACCCGGCGGATTATGAAGATCCGTACCGTGCGTATGAGATTACGGTACTGCGCTATGAGCTCGGCATGAACAGCTATCAGAAATATCTCTCTACGACGATCGCCAGAGATATCTCTGATGAATCCGTTGCGGATATGCATGAGTTTTCGGATGTGCTGACAGGAATCTCTGTTGAAAATGATACCAAGCGTGTCTATCTGTATCCGGAATACTTTTCGGGGATCATCGGATACACCGGAACGATCTCTACGGAGGAGTATGAGCAGTACAGTGCAGAGGATGCCTCATATTCGCTCTCTGATATTGTCGGAAAGTCCGGCATTGAGCAGATGATGGAGTCACAGCTTCGGGGAGAAAAGGGATCCCGTGAGGTCTATGTCAATAACGTCGGAAAAGTGCTGAAAGTGATCGGAGAGACACCTTCTACAACAGGAAATGACGTCTATCTGTCTCTTGATGCCGAATTACAGAAAACAATCTATGATCTGCTGGAAAAGGAAATCGCAGGTATCCTGTATTCGAGTATCCGGAATGAGCATCATTATGAAGGGGATGAAGGGCATGAATATACAGCGGTTTATGATGTATATCAGGCAATCCTGACGAACAACATCCTGCATACGGATGCATTTGCAGCAGCAGGAGAGGGTACGGCACAGGCGAGAATCTACGAAGCATTTACTTCCCGAAGAGAGTCTGTTTTAACAGATCTGAATGATACGTTAAACGGCTCGGAAAACTATGAAGATCTTTCCGAATCAATGCAGGACTATGTCATGTATGCGGTCGAAATGCTGCAGGACAGAGAAGTGTTTGATAAGGAAACCGTAGATTCTTCGGATTCTGTATATAAAGAGTGGAAGAGCGGTGCGCTTCCGGTAAGCACTTACTTAAAACACGCGATCGATGCCGGATGGATCGATTCGTCTGCATTAAATGTTTCGGGGCGTTATGCCGATACCGAGGAAATCTATGAGGCACTTGTTGCTTACGTCATGGATGTGGTCGGACGCAGCAGTTCATTTGATAAGATCGTTTACCGATATCTCGTGCTGGATGATGAGATCAGTCCGAGAGATGTCTGCCTTTCTCTTTACGAGCAGGGCATTCTGCCGGAAGACGGTGATTATACTGCCCTGCAGAACGGAACGCTTGGATCATATGAGTTCGTATGTCAGAAGATCCGTTCGCTGGAGATCACGCCTGGCCAGCTTGGATTGGATCCCTGCTCCGGGTCCTGTGTTGTGATCGACCCAAGAAGCGGTGATCTGATCGCCTGTGTGTCCTATCCGGGATACGATACCAACCGTCTGTCCGATGCAAATGACGCGGATTACTATAACCAGCTTTTGAACAATACAGCTGCGCCTTTGTACAATTATGCGACGCAGCAGACAACAGCGCCCGGTTCTACATTTAAGCCGGTCACGGCACTTGCGGGCCTGACGGAGCAGGCGATTTCAACAGGGACCCAGATTCATGACGAGGGCGTTTATACCCGTCTGGACATGAATTTAAAATGCTGGATCTATCCGAGCAACCATGGGGATGAAACCGTGGTTTCAGCCCTGAAGGATTCCTGTAACTATTTCTTCTGTGAGGTTGGCTATCTTCTGAGTATGAAGAACGGAGAATATAACGAATCCGAAGGTCTGGAAAAACTGACAAAATACGCACAGGCATTCGGACTTGGAGAAAAAACCGGTATTGAGATCCCGGAAAGTACGGCCAAGGTGGCAACCGAATACCCGATCAGTGCGTCGATCGGACAGAGTAACAATTCCTTTACGACGATACAGTTGTCCAGATATGCGGCAGCGCTGGCAAATAACGGAACGGTTTATGATCTGACGGTATTGGATCATGTCAGCACACCGGATGGAGCAGTACTGGAATCTTATGCACCTTCTGTATCCAATGAGGTTACAGATATCTCGGATGCTTCCTATGAAGCAGTAAGGGAAGGTATGCGCCAGGTGGTTGCATCGCATTCGGAATTTGACGATATTACAGACCTGAAGCTGGCGGGCAAGACAGGAACGGCAGAGGAAGCGAAAAACCGGCCAAACCACGCGCTCTTTATCGGTTATGCACCATATGATAATCCTGAGATCGCAATCGCGGCCAGAATCGCATATGGACATTCCTCTGCAAATACATGTGATTTTGTAGACGATGTGATGAAGCTGATCTTTGGTATGGAAACCAGTGACAGCCTGCTTGAAGGCGGTGCGACAACCGTAAATGCATCAGATCTGGTGACAGATTAGAGGGGCATATATGTTTAAGAAATATCAATTAAAAGATTATCGCTTCCGGCTGATCATATATGTTGTTTTGCTGAGCGTGATCGGAGTCATCTTCATCGGGAGTGCAAACCCGGATTATCAGATGAGACAGCTCTTAGGTGTTGTCGCCGGCTGCGTCCTGATGCTTTTGATCTCCAGCGTGGATTATGGCTATATCTGTCAGTTTTACAGGATTTTCTATATGCTGACAGTGGTGCTTTTGATCCTGGTGCTGGTGGTTGGAAAAGAAACAAACGGTGCGACCCGCTGGATCGATCTCGGACCGTTTGCTTTTCAGCCGTCGGATCTTGCAAAACTGTTCCTGATCCTGTATTTCAGCATGTACTTTTTTAAGTACAGAGAGCAGCTGAATACCGTTAAAACGATCGTGCCGGCGCTGATTTTATTTGCGATTCCCGCGTTTTTGATTTTCAGGGAGCCGAACCTTTCCACTACGATCATTATGACAATGATTTTTATTACCCTTTTGTTTATTGCGGGATTAAGTTATAAAATAATAGGGACGGTACTTGCGATCGGAATTCCGGCGGCAATTGTTTTACTGGTTCTTTTGATGAAGCAGCTGATTCCGTTAGAGCAGTATCAGTACAGTCGTATCATGTCCTGGATCGATCCGGTAACATATTCGGATGATTCCTTTCAGCAGCAGTATTCCATGAAGGCGATCGGTTCCGGTCAGCTTTTCGGAAAGGGCTTAAATAACAATTCCTTTACATCGGTAAAAAACGGAAATTTTATCTCAGAACCGCAGACAGACTTTATCTTTGCGATCATAGGAGAAGAGATCGGATTTGTCGGCAGCGTAGTCGTGATCGGATTATTATTGCTGATCGTTTTGGAATGTCTGATGGTTGCCAGAAAGGCGAAAGATATACCGGGACGCCTGATCTGCTGCGGAATCGCAACATGGATCGGATTTCAGGGATTTGTTAATTTGTGTGTAGCCAGCGGCATGATGCCGAATACCGGTGTAACACTGCCGTTTGTAAGCTATGGACTGACGTCGTTACTGAGTCTCTTTCTCGGTATTGGCATTGTACTTAATATTGGACTGCAGGGGAAGAAACATCATATAGGGGATGAGGAAGATGAATATAGCTTTCGTCGCTCATGACGCGAAAAAGAAATTAATGCAGAATTTCTGTATTGCATATAGGGGGATTTTAAGCAAGCATTCTCTCTATGCCACAGGAACGACCGGAAGGCTGATCGAAGAGGTGATCAGTCTGCCGATCCATAAGTATCTTGCGGGGCATCTTGGCGGGATCCAGCAGCTTGGCGCGGATATCTCTGACAACAATATGGACCTTGTTATCTTTTTACGTGATCCGCTGACACCGAAATCACACGAGCCAAACGTAGATCATATTGTAAGGCTTTGTGATACCCATAATATTCCGCTTGCTACGAATCTGGCGACGGCAGAAGTTTGCATTCTTTCATTAGACAGGGGAGATCTTGACTGGCGTGAAATGTATAAATAATAAGCAAATCAGGAAAAAACTATGGTTATGTATGGCGGCCATCCTAGCGATGGCCTTTTTTACCGCGTGTGGGTCCGGCAAGGAGCTTCCGGATGCATATGAAGTGTATGAAAAAGGCGATGAGACAGCGATGTCCATGCAGATCGGACAACCGGATTTCTTCGCGGAGGACCTTTGTGTTGGCGGTACGGAAAATGTGACCGGGGAGTATATTCCGGATGACATCGCCGCAGCACTTGTGTTCCTTCCGGAAGAAGAGAAGATCACATATGCTGAGAATATATATGATAAGGTCTATCCGGCCAGTACGACAAAGATTTTGACGGCATATCTGGCTTTGAAATACGGAAATCTCGATGATCCGATCACGGTTTCTTCTACGGCAGCTTCCGTTCCGTCGGAATCTTCTGTATGCGGATTCAAAGCAGGAGATCAGATCACGCTTTATGACGCACTCTGCGGATTGATGCTGATGAGCGGAAATGACGCGGCAAATGTGATCGCAGAATATGTTTCCGGCAGCAATACGGATTTCTGTCTACTGATGAATCAGGAGGCAAGACTGTTAGGGGCGACGCATTCACATTTTGTGAATCCGCACGGATATCCCGCAGATGACCATTATACGACGGCTTATGATCTGTATCTGATCTTCCAGGCGGCGTTAAAGGATGATACATTCCGACAGCTATTGACAGAAAAAGAAATGGATGTATCCTATAAAAATGCTGCGGGTGAGACGGTAACGGCCAAGTGGGAGAGTACGAACCACTATTACACCGGGGAAGCAGAGATTCCGTCAGGTGTTGAGATTCTTGGCGGCAAGACCGGTTCCTCGAATTCTTCAGGGTTCTGTCTTGTGCTCTACAGTAAGGATCAGGAAGGCCGTCCCGTAATCTCGATTATCATGAAGAGTGCATCAAAAGAAATCCTTTATCAGCAGATGAGCAGACTTTTAACGGTCTACGGTTAAATTAGGAGTTGTTTTTTAGTGGTCCTTATAATATAATAAGGCATATAAAAATTGGCGCGTAAAATGCGTACCATACCCAGGAGGTTAAGGCATATGGTTGAAATCATCGCCGGAGAAAAAGGCAAAGGGAAGACAAAATATTTACTGGATAAAGTAAACAATGCGATCAAGCAGGCAGATGGCAATCTGGTTTATCTTGATAAGAGCCAGAAGCACATGCACGAGCTGAACAACAGAGTTCGTCTGATCAATGTTACTGATTATCCGATTACGAACTGTGACGAGTTTTTGGGATTTGTATGTGGTATCGTATCTCAGGATTACGACCTTCAGGAGATGTACCTGGACAGTTTCCTGACAATCGCGAACATTTCCGATGAAGATATGGTACATGCGATTGAAAAGCTTGATGTGATCAGCGAGAAGTTCCATGTGAAGTTCGTTCTGAGTGTTTCCAGAAATGAAGCAGATCTTCCTGACAGTGTAAAGGCAAAATTGATCGTATCTCTTTAATTTGAGCCTATAGAT
>CADBRG010000108.1 GCA_902797015.1 uncultured Lachnospiraceae bacterium | reverse complement strand
ATACAGGCGATGACGAGGCTTTTGCTTCGTCCTGTCTGCAGAACATGCGCCTGCTGGATGTCTTCCTCGAGTCCGCTGACGATGTTTTTCCATTTTTCGTACAGGTATTTACCTGCGGGTGTCAGTGAAACCAGACGGTTGGTCCGGATAAAGAGCTGTAAGTCAAGCTGCTTTTCCAGACTGGCCATTTTTTTGGACAGAACAGGCTGTGTCAAATGAAAGTATTCCGCGGTTTTGGAAATATTCATGGTTTCCGCAACCTTGATGAAATACAGGATCTGCCCAAGGCTTACATTTCTGACATCCACGTTATGCATACGATTTACCTCTGATAGAAGCTGGCTCCATAGGTGGAGACTTCGTCGATTACGATCTCTGCCACATGAGGATTGATGATCGGGACCAGTGCGACATATCCGCCGCCCGGTGCCATTTCATCGAGTGCACGGTCGATCTCTGCGCGGATTTCTTCTTCCGTCGCGTTTGGCTGCTCTAAGACACCCTGTGAATTGATCGCGCCGCTTAAGACGATTTTGTCACCGAATTCTTTTTTGATGTCTGCAACCGGGTTGCAGCACTGAAGCGGCTGCAGGGAGTCGATGCCCATCTCTACCAGATCTGCGATGCAGGGATAGATATAACCGCAGGAATGCATCTCAAAGATCATGCCTTCCTCATGTGTGACATCAATTACCTTCTGGATGTATGGCTTGATAAATTCGCGCCACATCTCCATGTCGAAAAACATGTTATTATTATCGCCCCAATCATCATGGAATGCAATAATGTCAAAGTTAAAATATTTCTTGAGAATACGGATGTATTTGCACTTGTGCTCGGTGATTGCTTCGAACAGCTCATGCACCTCGTCCGGTGTCTCGTAAAATGCGCAAGCCGCATTTTCGAATCCCATCAGACTGCTCATCCGTTCGAACGGACCTTCTAAGAGCATGCACAGAGAAACTTTGTTTTCACGATCCCAGTCTTTGGTCATATCGGCAGCGATCGCTTCCCAGTCATAGCTGTCAAGATCCGGAAGCTTGACTGTATCCTGCCAGTCCTCGAGGTCTTCTAGAAGCTCCTTGAACGGTGTCGGTGTCTGGGAATTCAATTCCGGTGTGTGTGTCCACTCTACGCCAAACCAGTCATTGCCGCATCCTTCGCCAAAGTAACGTTCGCCGAAAGAATCGCAGATGATCAGATCTGTAAAGCCGTTTGGTACATATTCCGGCATTTCATGCCTGTAAACGCGTAGCATATTTTCTCTGGGTGTGATGCTCATGATCCATTCTCCTTCTTTTCTGTCTTATAATCTGTCGTTCTTATTCTGCCTCAAGCTGTTTTGTGAAGCTTTCAGCCTCTTCCTCTGTCATGAAGTCACGGTTGTATTTGTGCTCATCGATGAAGCATACGATGACAACAACGAGGATCGCTGCGATGGCTGCGATGACATAGGACATTCTCAGGCTGCCTGTTGCGTTCAGTACCTGTCCGTTTACCAGGAATCCGAATGAGGATACCAGTGCCTGGATCGGGAACAGTACGCTGTTAACCTTCTTAAATCCGTGACGGCCGAATACCGCTGCCGGAAGGGATGTTGTAAAGTTTGCGGAGCCGCCGAGCGCCAGTGCGAACATGATCAGGAAGATGATGACCAGTACGCGGATCTCGGTAACTTCAAGGAGCAGTGCTGCCGCATACCAGAATCCGAAGAAGATCATGGTCTTTTTCGTTCCCATCTTCTGGTCTAATACACCGATGATCCAGGATCCCAGGATACCTGCAAATGCGAGGATCGTCATGATCGCGATCGCCTGGTTCTGTGTGAAGCCGACCTGTGTGTTTCTTACTACGAGCTGTGTGATGATAACGGTGGATACGAACTGGAATCCGCCGGAGCCTACTGCTACGAGCCAGAAGGTTCTTCTTTTGAAGAGCTTCTTAACGGTCCAGCCTGCGTCGTCATCTACTTCCTCCTGGAAGTATTCTGCCTTGTAAACCTCATCGGATACGTTATCCGGATTGATGCCGCGCTCCTGCGGTGTGTTTCTCATCAGAAGGAGTCCGACAACGCCAACGATCATAACGAGGATCGCCGGGAATACAACTGCGTTTGTAACGCCGAGTTTTGCTACCAGGAAGTTGATGAGCGGTACGAAGAAACCGGTTGCCATGTTGTGGCCCATGGTGGTGTAACCCATAACGATACCCTTTTTCTTCGGGAACCACTGTGCAACCAGTGCGCCGCCTGCGATGTAGCCTGCGCTCATGCAGCCGATGGTACAGATGCAAAGAGAGATCGCATACTGTGCAAGGCTGTTTGCATGACCCATGCCGAAGTAACCGATGCCGCCTAAGATCAGGCAGATGAAGGATGTGATCCTCGGACCGATCTTACGGTTAACAGCGCCCATAACGAAGAAGAAGATGACGCCGACCATGGCCGCTACGGTACCCATACTCAGGACGCTTCCTGCCTGGATGCCAAGTTTTTCTGCTACTGCCGGTGCTACGATGTTAGAGCTGTCATTGACCATGCCTGCGTAAAACCAGAACATGACGAGACAGTAGATGATCGTTCCCCAGCCTTTTCCAAATCCGAAAAGTTCGCCTGCTTTTGATTTGTTCATGTTTGCCCCCTTTATATTCAGCAATAACGTTGTCTTATGAGGTTATTATAAAATTCGGTTTATAAAATGAAAAATTGATAAAAGGATTATCAGTATTCCAAAAAAGAATACTGAAACAAGGAGGATTTCCGCGTGAAAGCATGGAGACGCCGGCCTCTTGACAGAGAAAGTGGCGATATGATAGGATTTTCCTGCTTGCGGATATGGCGGAATTGGCAGACGCGCCAGATTTAGGTTCTGGTGGGAGACCGTGCAGGTTCAAGTCCTGTTATCCGCATAAAAAAGAGGCTGCAACCATTGTATTTACAGTGGCTGCAGCTTTTTTTGCTTTATTAGTATTTTTCAACTTTCGTCTAAGAACAATCATCCACGATTTTATCCACGAAAAGCAGATATGAGTTACACGGAACAATTCATGAAATTGCATGGAATGCAGATGAAAATCATTAAAAGAAGAATCTATCTGTAATTTTCAAAGTTGCAAGCACGAAGGTTCAATCGAAAATACAAATTTTGTCAATTATAATCGACACATGATAAACAATATGAGATTTTGTCAGTTATAACCGACAAAATAAGCGCTATTGTTGCACCCGAGCCTTCCAGATATAATAGAGCAGCGATCGTAGCGATCATCGCGGCATTGGCAGTTCGCGCACGTAAGAAGAAACAGGAAGACGAATGTGACGTGCAATTTGGTGTAAACCGGTTTGATTATATTTTTGATTCAAAAATCTGTAAAGAAAAATGATAGGAAGGAGAATGAGAATCCGTAATTGACGATGCGCTGTTGCAGTGTTAAGATGTCCGTAAATAACGGCATTGTCGTTAAGCGTTATTCCAGAATATTCTCTGTCATTTTACGAAACCTGAACACGAGGGAAGAAAAAAATGAAAGGAGAATAGATATGGCAAAGACATATGGTTATATCAGGGTAAGCAGCAGAGATCAGAACGAAGACCGCCAGCTGATCGCGATGCAGGAATTAAGCATTCCGCCGAAGGATATCTTTATCGACAAATTTTCCGGAAAAGATTTTGACCGGCCGGCCTACCAGAAAATGCTCAAAAAGATCCGTCCGAACGATCTTTTGTATGTGAAAAGCATTGACCGGCTGGGGCGAAACTATAAAGAGATCCTGGAGCAGTGGCGGATCCTGACAAAGGAGAAAGAGGCTGACATCTGCGTGCTGGACATGCCGCTGTTGGATACCCGGAACGGGAAGGATCTGATGGGGACCTTTCTCGCGGATCTGGTGCTGCAGATCCTTTCGTTCGTAGCTGAAAATGAGCGAAATGCGATCAGGCAGCGACAGGCAGAGGGGATTGCAGCGGCAAAAGCCAAAGGGGTCCGATTCGGGCGGCCGGAGATGCCATTGCCGGATAATTTTCCGGATGTGTATCAGCGATGGGTGGCCGGAGAGATCACGGGAACAGAGGCTGCGAGTGAGCTGAATATGCCACTGTCAACATACTGTTATAAGATCAAGAAATTAAAAAACCGCCAGGAAAAACTGGCGGGATGAAGGTCGATTTACAATATCGTTTACTTTATTGTAACGATAAACGTCATTCACAAAATTCTCTGTCAGTTCAAGATTTTAGATCTGTGAAATCTCCAATCTTTTTACGTCTTTTTTATTCTAAAAAGAATTTTCAGAATTGTCAATTATTTTTAAAAATTCATTAGAACCCCAGATTTTCAGGGGGTTTGACGAAGTTCTCCGACTGGGAGGACAGGATCATTTGCGCCATACCCTGTTTCAACATGCTGTTTAGAAAGAGTGGAATCGGACAACCGTTAATGTTGTCTGATTTTTTTGTTTTGCCATTCCAAAACCGTCTGAAAGCCGATTTTTCCTCATATAAAAAGGTAAGCTTTTTTGACTTTAGAAAGGGTGGTGAACAAATGCCAAATATCAAAGACCTGACCGGACAGACGTTCGGCAGGCTGACAGCGATCACGGCAACGAAAAAAAGAGACAGAAAGGGTTCGGTCTATTGGAGGTGCCAATGTGCATGCGGAAATGAAGCAGAGGTCACGGAGGATTGTCTGAACAATGGCGGGACGGTTTCCTGCGGATGTTGGCGAAGGGAGGTTATGAAGAATGCTCATCAGATGCTGACATTTGTGGACGGGACCTGTATCGACTATCTGAAATACAGAAAGTCCCGTTCGGATAATAAAAGCGGCTTCCGGGGTGTGTTTCAGATCGGCGGGAAGTATCGTGTCAACATCGGTTTCCGGAATAAGAGATATTATCTCGGGACATATGCGGATTACAACGAGGCGGTCCGTGTGCGTCTGGAAGCGGAAAAGGAACTGCACGAAAAGTATGTGGCGCTCTACGAATGGTGGGATGCGCGGGCCAGACAAAATCCCATTTGGGCAAGGGACCATCCCTTTACCTTCCTGGTGGAGGAAAACGGCGGTGTGTTGAACACGACTTCGCCGCTTCTGAAGCTGGCAGAAAAAGAAATCCAAACGACCTGAATTGAAATGAAGAAAGGAAACTTACGATGAAAAAGACAAAAAGAATGATCGCGCTGGTGATCGCCATGGTTATGGTATTTGGCATGAGCGTTACCGTTTTTGCCGCGCAGCTGGGCACCGGAACGATCACCGTAGAAAATGCGACAAAGGGACAGACTTATACAGCTTATAAGATTTTTAACGCGACATTTGCCGGAACGGACGGCATTTCCTATAAGGTGCCGGTATCAGCGGCGGACAGTGTGGATACCACGCTTTTTGATGTAAGCACCACAGAGGAAACCATTGATGGGGAACAGTATTACACGGTCGTGCAAAAAAGCACGGCCACGGATAAACAGATCACGACCTGGGCGAAGGCAAACTACAGTGCGTTTGATGCAGAAGGGACGACCGGCGTATATGGGGAGGACGGAACGGTTACGTTCTCGGATCTGCCATATGGATACTATTATATCACATCTTCTCTGGGGACTGTCGTTACGATCGACACTGCGCATCCGGATGCAACCGTGAAGGATAAAAACACAGGCGGCCCGAATGCGCCGGACAAAAAGATCGTAGCGGAAAATGGCAACGCCATGACAGCAGCAACAAGCAATGATGCCGCAGTGGGATCAACGGAGCGCTTCCAGGTCAGATTCAATGCAACGAACTGGATCACATCGGCTACAGAATCTGCCACTGGAAAAGTGTCTGTTACAGATACCAAGGCAGAGAAATATACCATCGTGGATACCCCGACCGGGCTTGATATCGATCCGGCCAGCGTGACCATCACCGTAAACGGAACGGCAATCTATACAGACGGCGCATCGGTAGATACCACTTATGCGACAACGGTCAGCAAAGATGCCGGGAGCGGCGCGCTTACGATCGTTATGCCATGGGTGGATGCAAACGGTGCCTCTCTCTATGCAGCACCTTCGGGAAGCGTAGATATCCCGGTGGTCGTAACCTACGATGCCAAGATTACTTCTGCTGCAGCATCAGCGGCCGCACCGAACAGTGTCGAGATCACCTATAACAATGATGGCACGGTGACACCGGAAGGGCAGCCGATCAGGACCTATACCTACACGTATAAATTTCAGCTGGATAAGGTGAAGGAAGACGGCACAGATCTTCTCGGGGCAAAATTCCAGATCTATGAGGGAGATACGATCGCAGCGGGAGATACACCGCTTACGTTTTCCCTGCAGGACGGGCGCTATGTATGTGATCCGAATGGTACGGAGACAGAGATCGATCTGACTGCTGTCGCCAATGCGCAGATCACGGGTCTCGACAAACAGGCATATACGATCCGGGAAACAACGGCTCCGGCCGGATATAACAGGGCGGCGGATACAGTGGTTCTTGCCAATAAGCTGATCAGAGTTGACGGAACGATTATTGATGAAGACAACGTTGTTAACAATGGAGAGGTTGCCGCACCAAGTGACAGAGGTGTTACGACCGTTGTCAATCAGCAGGGTTCCCTTCTGCCGTCTACCGGCGGCGCCGGCACGACCATGCTTTACGTGACAGGTGCGATCCTGCTGATTGGCGGCGGCATTGTTCTGGCAGTCCGCCGTCGCGTAAAAGCATAAGTTGACAGATTTTTTGAAAGACAAATGCAGGTATGAAGAAGTTAACAGGTGTGCTCCTGGCGATCGTTTTGATCGCCGGAGCATCGCTCCTAATCTATCCGACGATATCGGATCAGTGGAACAGGCTTCACCAGACACATGCGGTCATGAGCTATACAGACCGGGTGGATCAGATGGAAGAGGCAGCGGATGAACAGGTCCTGGAAGCAGCGTATGCGTACAATCATCAGCTGGCAGAGAACGGGCCTGACGGGGAAACAGAAGGAGAACAACTGGCCGCATACAGCGGACAGCTGAACCTCGATGCGTCCGGAATCATGGGATATGTCAATATCCCGAAGATCCATGTGACGCTGCCAATCTGTCACGGAACAGAGGAATCCGTCCTGCAGACAGCGGTAGGGCATCTGGAGACGACGAGTCTTCCGGTCGGGTGCAAAAGCTTTGACGACAGGCAGGAGAAGGTGACAGACGAAACGGACGGAAGCCATTGCGTGATCTCCGGTCACAGAGGGCTCCCTTCGGCGAAACTTTTCACCGATCTTGATCGGCTGACGGAAGGCGATCGGTTTTCTCTGACGGTGCTGCATGAGACGCTGACTTATGAAGTGGATCAGATTCGAGTCGTGGAACCGACGGATCGTTCGAATCTGCAGATCGTACCCGGAGAAGACTATTGCACCCTGCTCACCTGTACCCCGTACGGGATCAATACGCACAGATTACTGGTACGGGGACACCGGGTTGAGAATGATTCCGATGGTGTCCACATGATATCTGATGCTTTCCGTTTCTGGCCGGATCTGATCACGCCGGTCGCAGCCGCCATAGGCCTTTTGATCTTGCTGATCGCGCTTGTGGTCGTGGCCAGAAGGAGGAAGCGAAATACAGATAAAAATAAAAAGTGGTTGTCTGCAATGCTTACGGTCGTGCTGGGGCTGGCGCTGTTCCTGGCGGCGGGTGACCGATTGGCACAGGCTGCTGAAGCGGCTAGCGCTTACCCGCTGACCGTCAATATGGCAGCGGAGGATTATCTAAAAGAGGATCCCAAGCTGGAGGATGTCACATTAAACATTTACAGGCTTACAGAGTCTGACCCACAGAAAACAGGAGGCAATGCATCTGAACCGGAGTTCGGTGAAGCGGCCGTTTCTTATGTGACCGATCATGAGATGGCGGTGTACGCGCAAACCACGTTCGGGAGCCGGACGCGTCTTGGAGAAAAGGGTTTGTATGTTGTGATTCCGGTCTTGGGAGATGATGTTAAAAGGGATGCCGCGGGAAATGTTGTGGTGACAACAGATGCGTGGGTCTATACATTCAGTCCGATGGTGATTTCCGTTCCGGCAAATGCTGTGATCAATGTAAAAACAGTACGGCAGCCGACAGCAGATGCCGATCCCGTTTGGCAGAAGCCGGAATACAGGCAGACAACAAATGTCGACAGTACCGTGACGAAAGCCCGCGATGTAAAAACAGGGGATATCGCGCAGTGGTATCTGCTCCTGATCACGGCAGCTGCGGCGGTGTTGGCGATACTGATCCGACAGAAGAAGACAGACATCCGATGAGGGTGTCTGTCTTCTTTTGACATGACATCATTGCATTTGATAGAATGATAAAAATCTGTTGGTCGGGTGTCTTCATGAATCCGGTAAAATAATGAGGATGCATATCTGCGGCAGCGGATGGAAAGGAAGCGTATGGAGCTTTTTGGAAGATTATATCTGGATAAAGAAAAAGACATTATCATAGATTTAATGCAGGAAGAAGAGCGGCTTTTTTATACTTTGCGAACACCGAACCACGGGACGGGAAACCTGATCCGGAATCTGGCCGGTGTATGTGATCTGTCATTGACCAATGACGCAAACGGATTCATGATCATTGAAAATGAGATTCCATGCTATTTTGACGGTGAGGGAAGACTGGTCTATGTGCTTCGTCTGGGAGATACAAAGGTGGCAAACATCTATCCGGACGGGAGAATCGAGCAGAAGGCCATGATCCCGTCGATCGCAAAGACGCTGATGAGCCAGACCAAGGATTACCGGCTTGACATCAGAAAGACACTTGTGAAGACCTACATCCGCAGGGAGTGCAAATTCCGGACAGATCTGCACACGCATATGAATGCAAATCTGCATCCGGATGTTTTGATCGCGCTCGGGATCCGGCATCAGATCCGGTATCCGCTTTATTATATTAAGAAGCTCAATCTGGTCTGCACCGCCGAGCAGGAAGAGAAGCTGGAAAAACGCAGGATGGTTTCCAAAGAGAAGTTTCAGGACAGCTCCCTGAAGGGGAAATATCTGACGCGACGCATTGATGACAATACGTTCATCAATTTCGCGGACCTGATCTTAAACAACCCGGAAAATGCGCTGGAAAACATTGCAAAGATCCGATGCTCTCTGGCGGTAATGAAGGACGGCCAGGCGGTTTTCACCAACCTGGAAAAGGTTTATCTGTACCGGTATGTTTTTACAAAAGGCGTCGCTGCAGAGGATCCTTTTGACTGGGAGAAAATGCCGCCGGTTGCGGAGCCGGATATCGCACAGATCCTGGATCAGATGAAGCGGGATATGGAAGATCCGGTTTACGGAAAAAATACACTTTTTCAGAATAAACTGCTTTGGGTAGCCAGAGGGTATCAGAAGTATGGCGTAAGCTATGCGGAAATCTCGGATACGACGCTGGTAAAGAAGGACGGTGCAGCGCAGATGCTTGCACAGGTGCATGCGGTCATGCCGCAGATCATAGAAGAGACCGGCGTGACGCTTCGTTTTCTGGCCGGCATCAGACGGATTCCGCTGACGATCGTCAGAGATCAGGTTACACCGGGTGATTACTTCAGGGAAAACCTGCAGGTGCTCAGTGCGATCGCTTCCGATCCGTATGTGGCCGGCAGTGATATCATCGGAGAAGAAATCAATGACATCCGTGAGATCGCGCCTGTCATCGAGGAGATCGTTCGGATCGCATCGCTTCATCCGGGCTTTACGGTACGGATCCATGCAGGCGAAAACGACAGTCTGCGTGACAACCTGGCAAACAGTGTGCAGTGCGTCAGAGATGCGTTAAAGCCGGGACAGCCGATGCCTCATCTGCGGATCGGACACGGATTATATGCGGCAAATCTGAAATCGGCTTCCGGAAAAGCGATGCTGCAGGAGCTGGTGGCATGCGGTGCGGTACTCGAATTCCAGATCACATCGAACGTACGTCTGAACAATTTGAGTGCGATGGATCATCATCCGCTCAGACAGTATCTGGAGTATGGCGTCAGATGTGTACAGGGTACGGATGGCGGCGCACTCTATGGTACGGATTCGGTGGATGAGCAGCTGGCATTGGAGCGTATGCTGAACTTAAGCTTTGAGGAAATGTGCCGGATGCGTGCGTGCGAGGAGAAGGTCCGCCAGGACGCACTGGTATCGTTCGAGAAGAAAAAACTCGATCTCTGGAAGATGATCGGTGGAGACGCATTTCTTGAAGCAGATGCGATCCGCAATGTAGATGCGATCCGCGACGCAGACGCGGTCTTCAATGCAGATGCGGTCCGCGATACAGACGTGGTCTTCAATGCGGATGCCATCCGGGCGTTTTATGAAATGAAGATACAGGAAGAGCTGAAGCTACCGGGGCCGAACCTGCCGGGCGCAGATAAGCTGGATTCCGAGGAAGTATTTGCAGCGCAGATCAAAAAGGTTCCGGTCGGGAAGATCCCGATCGTGATCGCGGGCGGCAGCTTTAACAGTGACAGACATAAAACCGTGCTCCGCAAGGACGACGCGAAGCTGATCGATCTTTTGCTGGAGCAGCTGGACCCGGAGCAGGTCTGGTTTGCGGTAGGACACCGTGTGTGTGCCTATGAGCGGTATTTACTGGAACAGAACGCGAGCGGGGAACAGAGTGCGAGCGGGGAACAGGGCGCAGGTCGGGAACAGGGCGCAGGCCGGTTTGAGGTGCTTGCCTATGTGCCATCCATGGTCAGCGAGAAGGAGCAGAAGAATCTAAACAAGCAGGAAGTCGGCGTTCGGGTCGCGATCGAGTCGGAGGCGATGGGCGTCTATAAAAGCATCGCTTATGAGATTTTCAAGCGGGGACCGTCAGTGCTGATCACGTTTGACGGAAACAGTGCCGGCGTGAACCTGATCCAGGAAGGGAAAAACGCGAAGTATCCTTGCAAGATCTATGCAGACAGGCATTCACGTGTACTGAAGGCAAAATCCGATTCGCTGGAAGGATATGTAAAGTTGTTTGATGAACGTGATGTCCGGGAAGTGGCAGAGGAAATCTGTGCATGGGTCACCGGGCTCAGCGGGGATGAGAACGTGTGATTCGGGATGCGGGAGTAGACCGGGAAAAGGCTTCGAATTGAGGGAAGTTTTGGATCGAAAGGAAAGTTATGGAACGGGATCATCGGGAATTGAAAAGAGAAGATTATGTGGAACCGGCCTGCAGCTGTGACCCGGGGGAGTTTGCGAAAGCGGACCGCGTGAAAATGATTCCGCAGGACCGTGTCGTCGCAAAGATGAATGAGCTGATGGGCAGACGGGATTATGATGGCTGTGAACGCCTATTGAAATACTGGATGGATGAGGCGAAGCTTGGCGCAGACCTTCGGGGACAGCTGTTTTTGTCCAATGAAATGATCGGACATTACAGAAAGACCGGAAACCGTGAGGCGGCGTTTGCTGCAATCGAGCAGGCGCTGGGACTGATCGGAACGCTTTCGATGGAGGATACGATTTCTGCCGGAACGACTTATGTCAATGCGGGGACGGCCTGTCAGGCATTTTCTGAACCGGAGCGGGCTTATGAAATGTTTTTAAAGGCGGAAGAGATCTACGAAGGGACCGATTCGACCGGACCGCAGCTTCTCGGCGGCCTGTATAACAATATGGCGCTGACGTGCACGGCGCTTTGCCGGTATTCGGATGCAAGAGAAAGATATGAGAAGGCACTTGTCGTCATGGGACGTGTCCCGGGCGGGAAGCTTGAGCAGGCGATCACATACCTGAACATGGCAGATCTGGTCAAGGCAGAAAAAGGCATGGAAGCCGGTGAGCAGGAAATCTACTCCCTGCTTGACCGGGCAGCGGTGTTGCTCGATGTGCTGCCGGCACCTGATGGGGCGGCGCAGTTGGAAGCAGAAGTGTCGGGGACGTTGGATTGTGGAGAAGTGTCAGAAGCGCCTGATGCGCCGAAGGATGGCTACTATGCATTCGTCTGTGAAAAGTGTGCGCCGGTCTTCTCCTATTACGGATATTTTCGTGTGGCGGAGAAGCTGCAGAAGGCAGCGGAGGAGATTTACCGGGAGTCTGGCGCCTGAAGGAATCTATTGTGCGAGGATAGTATGGCATCTGAAGAATCTCTCATGCGAAGATATTGCACTGGTCAAGAAAAAGTGTCTACTTTTTCTTGACCAGTGCATTCAGGCTTATTTTTATACGATTTTGTTAGGCTCAAATGGAGCTTTTTCTGTTTTGAGCTGATCAGGCGCTAATTGCTTGATCAGGCGCCCGATGATGTCGGATACGCCGCGATTCCTACTGGTTCATCAGCCATCCCTTGATGTCGGATACGCCACGGAACTTCTGGAAGGTGTCGCCGTCCTGTACGATCAGGGTCGGTGCCTGCATGATGCTGAACTTCTCAGCCAGCTCCGGTTCCTCTGTTGCGTCGATCGTCATGTAGTCGACGCCTGCTTGGTCGAGCATTGCACATGCTACCTTGCAGTTCGGGCAGGTCGGTGTCTTGAACAGCATCAGGCGCTTGGTGTCAGCTGTGCTGCTTGCGGATGCTTCCGGCTCCAGTACAGCGGTTGCTGTTGCTGCTTCTGCAGCAGCTGCACTGCTTGCTGCGGCCGGCTCTGTACTTGCGGTTGAGATCGGTGCAGTCAGTGTGATCGTCTCTGCCGGCGCGTCATCCTGCGGTGCCGGGAGCGGACCGTTGTGGGTCAGCGTGGAATGTGCGATCTCATAGACCATACGATCTTTGTATTCCTGTGCCTTGCCGTCGTTCCAGTTCTGGACCGGACGATAGTAACCGGTGATACGGCTGTAAACCTCTGTTTTCTGTCCGCAGACAGGGCAGGTGAACTGCTCGCCGGTCAGGTAGCCATGATCCTTACATACTGAGTAAGTCGGTGACATGGTGTAGTACGGCAGCTTGTAGTTTTCTGCGATCTTGCGTACCAGTGTTGCAGCAGCTTTCCAGTCCGGAAGCTTCTCGCCCAGGAATGCATGGAAGACAGTTCCTGAGGTGTAGAGTGTCTGCAGATCATCCTGGATGTCAAGCGCACTGTAAACATCTTCTGTGTAGCCTACCGGCAGGTGAGAAGAGTTGGTGTAGTACGGATCGCCGTTCATGTTTGCGGTGATGATATCCGGGAACTGTTCTTTGTCATGTTTTGCGAACCGGTAAGTGGTGGACTCAGCCGGGGTTGCTTCCAGGTTGTACAGGTCGCCGTATTTCTCCTGGTAGTCGGAGAGGCGCTCGCGCATATGATTTAATACGTCGCGGGTGAAGCACTGTGCCTGTGCGTCGGTCAGATCCTTGCGCAGCCATTTTGCGTTCAGGCAGGCTTCGTTCATGCCAACCAGACCGATGGTTGAGAAGTGATTCTCAAATGTGCCAAGGTAGCGTTTTGTATACGGATACAGTCCCTGTTCAAGCAGTGTGGTGATAACGGTACGCTTGGTCTTTAAGCTCCGTGCGGAGATGTCCATCAGGTGATCTAAGCGTGCGTAGAACTCTTCCTCAGTCTCAGACTGATATGCGATACGCGGCATGTTGATCGTAACAACACCGATCGATCCTGTTGATTCGCCGGATCCGAAGAATCCGCCTGATTTCTTGCGCAGCTCTCTTAAGTCTAAGCGCAGACGGCAGCACATGGAGCGTACATCGCTCGGCTCCATATCGGAGTTGATGTAGTTTGAGAAATACGGTGTGCCGTATTTTGCAGTCATTTCAAACAGAAGTTTGTTGTTTTCTGTCTCGCTCCAGTCAAAATCACGGGTGATGGAATAGGTCGGGATCGGATACTGGAAACCGCGGCCGTTTGCGTCACCTTCGATCATGATCTCGATGAAGGCCTTGTTGACCATATCCATTTCCTTCTGGCACTCGCCATAAGTGAAGTCCATTTCTTTTCCGCCGATGATCGCCGGCAGGTTTTTCAGATCGTTCGGAACGACCCAGTCAAGGGTGATGTTGGAGAACGGTGCCTGTGTACCCCAGCGGCTCGGTGTGTTTACGCCGTAAACAAAGGACTGTACGCACTGTTTTACTTCTTTCTGACTCAGGTTGTCCACTTTGACAAACGGTGCAAGGTAGGTGTCGAAGGAAGAGAAGGCCTGTGCGCCTGCCCATTCGTTCTGCATGATACCAAGGAAGTTAACCATCTGGTTGCAAAGTGTGGAAAGGTGGTTTGCCGGAGAAGACTGGATCTTGCCCGGAACGCCGCCGAGGCCTTCCTGGATCAGCTGCTTTAAGCTCCAGCCAGCACAGTATCCGGTCAGCATGGACAGATCATGAAGATGGATGTCCGCGCTGCGGTGTGCTTCTGCGATCTCATCATCATAAACTTCGCTCAGCCAGTAGTTTGCAGT
>CADBRG010000107.1 GCA_902797015.1 uncultured Lachnospiraceae bacterium | reverse complement strand
GATGCCGATACGCCCTCTGCGCTCCCCTGTTTCTCTGCACTCAATATGGATCGCGTAAATTCTATTTTACTCATACTTAATCCACATGACCGGACGGACGCCAATATGCTCATTTTCAATTTCTATACCCTGAACTTCGTTAGAGGATGATTGTTTGTAAGCAACATTATAATGAGGTTCTATGACATCGGAACCCCAATGGTAACTATCCCCCCTAAGCCACCAAATTGTTTCACATTCTTCTGATATGACTTCACACGTCTCTTGGTCGTAATACTTCATATCTGGATCAGGATAATAACTCTTATAATAATAAAAACCGTTTAGTAATGCGTGTTTTGTTGGAACTGTCCGCGAACTTGCTGCACTATAATATCGACCGTTAGCGTGATATATCACAGCATCTTGTTCATCAGCTTCTGGCCACCCAACATTCTCTTGATAGGGCTCTACAACATTTGCTTGTGAAAGCAGAAATATCTTATCCTCAGTATCATCACCGATCGAATGCCATTCTGACAATGAGACCTCAATACACCTGCCACCACAAAATTCATTTGGATTATATTCTTCTCGAGCTCCTGACCAACTTGGATCATCAGGATTCTCAACATGTGTTGTAAGAATTTGTAATTGCTCATTCTGACTAAATGCTTGATTCATAAAAGTAGTGTTCAGCCACTTGCGAAGCGAAGATGACGCCCAGGTTATATCAAAATCCTTTGTATGATACGGTTGCGCATCAATGATATATTCCGACAGTAAAAAAAGAGCCTGTTTATCCTCGTCAATTTCCAGAATGCGCCATTGAATGGGTTCTTTCTTTTCTTCACTCGACTGGAAATATTGCCCAAAAGTAACAACCTCGCCTGTATGAACGCAAGCATGATGAAAAATAGCGCCATCACACGCTTCGGCAGATGACGCATTGGCCGTTTCTGATGCAGGGGTATTCGTACTCTTACATCCCGTCATCGTACACAGTGCAAACACTACCCCACTAATGAGAATCACATAATTCTTTGAATACAATCTCACTGGCATGTTAATCTTCTGTTATTTACGATTTGGCGATTAATGCTATCGCGAAGTGACAGGGCGTGGTTTGGGAAGCTTTGAGTGAGAACGTTTGAAACGATAAACACTGCAATACTCATTTGAATTGACAATACCAATTCTTGTTTTCTGATTTATCGTGATTCCATCAGATTTGTTATACGTAAATGAAATCCATCCCTCTTTACAGACACAGACGTCTTTCGTGATATCAATATCAAACTTTTTAGGAATCGCTTCTTTTATACAATCAGATGTCTTCGTCAATAATTCAATTTTTCCCTTGCAATCATATTGAATTGCTATATCAATACTTTCCTCTGTATCCTGGGAGCAGGCGTCAAATTTCGGTGCCCAGCTCGCTACCTGACTGTAAACATATTCCATAGCCGCATTAACACGTGCAAGATCCCCTGTTTCCTTATGGGATTGTATTTCTTTTTGAGGCTGTGGGTCTGCAGCTTGATTATCTGAATCCTGCGCAAACGCAATCCCTGGAATTGCCAGTAATAAAAGGCCAAATACAATTAACTGTCTCATGATATACTCCTGATTCCTTGTACGTTTTCCCCCACAGTGAGAATACAAAAATTATTTTGGGGTGTCAATGCTTTGAGTTTCGAAACAGCTCACCACCATGTCCAGTCGCCTCAATAATCCAGACATTTTCATGTCACATTGTCATGCGCGTCCAAAACCTGCGATACAATATGTGACAATAATATTCCAATGTATCTACAACGGTTCAATATGAATAATAGACGGTAAATTATCCGGAAAATCAGGCGATGGTTTGTATGCAGTGATGGATACGCTCTGTCCTGCGCGCCATAACTTATCAGATTGAGCGGCGGGGTATCGAATAAATTCCATTTCTTCATTCGGAGAATCATGCGGTTTGAGGTGCAAGTGCATTTTCAGGTGCAGGTGCTCTTTACCTCTCTTTTTGCTGACACTACCGATTGTCACCTTCGTGATGGTTCCTGTGACCGTAAACGTCTCTGCCACCATATTTCTTGACTCGTCCATAACATCCGCCTTGTTTTGCATATTTCCGTTATGAAGTGAAACTACAACGCAAACACCAAATATTATGATTGAAATAAAGTGAATCATATTAATTTCATCCTATTTCTTCTCGTCATGTCGTTTCTTACTCGTCGAAATTAATCGCGTTACTCATCGATTTGTGCATCTGCTGGGTTGAAACATTCGAGCACGAGGTTGGCAGGCATCCACTCTATCCATAAGAATATCTTACGCCTGTACACTACAGGCGCAGTTCGTAGATGCTTCACTCCTCATAATCCAAATCAAAGCGATAAGCCAAATCCTTCGAATATTTAAAATCATTCGGAGACGCTTGTGAAACTTTTTTTTCTACCGAAGATGCCGCCTGCTTTATAGGTTCCTGCCTGCTTTTCTCAAAAATCTTGTTCCCAGCAGATTTTTCTTGCCGAGTGACTTGTCGAGATGCAGGAACACTGGCTTTCGGGCGATGCATCAGAGTACCACATTCGATCT
>CADBRG010000106.1 GCA_902797015.1 uncultured Lachnospiraceae bacterium | reverse complement strand
TGTCGCATAGCACAGGCACGGTTTTACCTTTCCTGTTGCTGTCAGACGCACTCTGTTGCATGCATCGCAGAATTTGCCGTGCAGCGCTTCGATCACACCGATCGAACCCCGGAAGCCCGGAATCTTATAATAATGTGCCGGACCGTTTCCGTGAATCGCGTGATCCTCTTCTACGCCCGGGAATCTGCGCTTTATCTCGTTCAGTAACACTTCCGCTGAAAAATACTCATACTGCTGTCCTTCTCCAATTGGCATAAGCTCGATAAACCGCAGGTCAACAGGATGGTTTTTCGGAAGTGCGAGCATACTATACCAGTTCGGATCTCTGAACGAAGCAACCTTTGTATCCGCTTTTAACGGATCCGCGAAAAAGCTGTCCGTAAGCAATACTGCGTTGATCTTTACAGCCAATCCTTCATCCAGGGAATGCTGAATTCCGGAAAGCACCCGTTCAAGTTCATCCCGCCCTGTTGTCCTTGCATATGCCTCACGATCCAATGTGTCCAGACTGATATTAAGTCCGTCCAGTCCGGCATCAACCAGTGCATCCAGCTGTCTGTCCAACAATACACCGTTTGTCGTAAGATTGATCTTTTTGATCTGCGGAATTGCCCGGATCATTTTTACAAGCTTTGGCAATTCGGCACGAACCAGTGGTTCACCACCGGTCAGTCGAATCTTTGTAATCCCGAAATCTGCCGCGATCTTACATACTTCTACGATTTCTTCATAGGTCAGCATCTCCGGCATCGGCAGATTGTCAATCCCGCTTTCCGGCATACAGTAACGGCAACGCAAATTACATCGATCCGTCACTGAAATCCGCATATAATCAATTTTTCTTCCAAACTGATCCTGCATATCTATCAAAAACCCCTATCTTTTATCATAACTCTTACAGATAATATACTGTTACAGTATCTCCCACCTGTACCGGCTGTCCGGTCTGCGGCATTTCCACCAGACAGTTGCATTCAGCCAGCGCATGTAGTACCCCCACTGACTTTTCCGCGCCGCACAGGGAAACCTTTCCATCCGCTGCCATTCCTCTGATAAATCTTCTGCCGCCGGTTTTCTTATACGCATCCTGAATACGCATTTCCTCAGTCTTCATCCGCCAGCAGTCCTGTCCGGTCAGCTTATAAAGCATCCCACGGATCAGAATCTCATAATTTGCGATCGCACCGAACGGATTTCCGGAAAGGCAAACGATCGGAACGCCGCGATAAGAATAGACCATTGTCGGGGATCCCGGCTTGATCCGTACGCGCCAGAACAAAAGTTTGGCACCCAGTATATCTCCGATTTCATGCATGATGTCCTTTTCACCGACTGAAACACCACCGGTTGTTACGACCAGATCACAGCCTGCATCTACCGCTTTCCGAATCTCTTCGGCAACACTTTCCGCCTTGTCTTCCGCATGAACAGAAATAAACGGAGCTGTACCGTTTTCAATCATTCGTGCACCGATATAGGCACGATTCGAATCAAATATTTTCCCAGGCTTCCAGTCTGTTCCGGGCGGCAGCACTTCATCCCCACTGGAAATCAGCGCAACACGTGCCTTCCGATATACCAGTGCCCGGTCTTTTCCGATGGAAGAGATTACCGATACAGCGCCTGCATTGATCTGCGTTCCTGCAGGAATCAGCACTTCTCCTGCTTTGTAATCTTCGCCCTGATAACAATAATTCTGATACGGCGCAACTGATGCAAAAAGCTTCACCTGCTCTTCGCCTTCGTCTGTATCTTCCTGTCGGATCACTGCGTCTGCCCCTGACGGGATCGGCGCACCGGTCATAAGACGGAGCGCTTCTCCTTTGTGGATTTCCCCGTCAAACACCTCACCCGCATAAATTTTCCCTACGACCTTAAGGGTAATAGGTTTTTCCTTTGATGCACCTTTGCTGTCAGCACCACAAAATGCGTACCCATCCAGTGGTGAGCGGGGAAACGGCGGCTGATCTCTTAATGCAACGATATCCTCTGCCAGGACACGCCCCGGCAATTCTGAAAGAAGTACTTCTTCTGTTTCTGAAATCGGTTCTACCTGTGCGTTTAGTATTTCCTGAGCTTCTTCGATTTCGAGTGCCATGATTATTCTCCTCTTACATAATGTCCGGACTTGCCGCCATCCTTTTCAAGCAGCTTAATGTCCAGGATCACCATACCGCGATCGACCGCTTTACACATATCATAGATTGTCAGCAATGCTGCCGATACTGCATTCAGTGCTTCCATCTCAATCCCGGTCTTTCCGGTTGTTTTGACCGTAGCGATCGCCTCGATCTCAGAAACCTCCGGATAGAGCTCAAACTGAATGTCCACACCGGTCAGAAGCAGCGGGTGACACATTGGGATTGTTTCCCATGTCTTCTTTGCAGCCATAATGCCGCCAACCTGCGCTACTGCCAGGACATCACCTTTTTTGATCTTTTGCGCCGTGATCAGCTCGAATGTCTCAGGCTGCATCTGAATACGGCCGGAAGCAATACCGATCCGCTCAGTATCTGCCTTCTGTGAAACATCTACCATCTTCGCACGGCCCTGATCATTGATATGTGTCAATTCCATCAATACAGCACCTCCCAATCCATCGGGAACCGTTCCATTCCGACAAGCATACCGTCACTGATCTTTGTATGACCATCCGGGATCGTATAGCCCATTTTATTCAGATCATCTTCAATCATACGGATCATCTTGTGATTTGTCGGGATTACTTTATAGGTCTCAGGCGGAAGTACGCCATGACGATCTGTATCACTGTAGAACGCAATGTTCACTGAATTCGGCTCCATAAAGATCCTGTAATAGCCAACCAGCTGGTCTTCATACATGACTTCAAACCGCGTTACCACGAAAACCGCATAGCGGTCGATTGCTTCCCAGTGTACTTTTACTGGTTTTAACTCTGCCATCTTTTTATCCCCTTTTATAATTATTCTTTATTTACCGAATCCGCATTTCGGGAAGGTACATACTTCACAATTCAGGCAAAGCCCGCCTTCTCCGAGGTTTGCAATATCTTCTGCCGTGATCTCATCATCTGCCATAACACGCGGGAGAACCAGATCAAATATGGTTCTTGCCGCATACATGACACATCCCGGCAGTCCCAGGATCGGCACAATGCGGTCTCCTGCATCATAATAGGATACGAGCATCATCGCACCCGGCAGAACCGGTGCACCATAGGTAACGATCCTTGCACCTGTGTCGCGGATTGCACCCGGCGTACAATCATCCGGATCCACACTCATGCCACCGGTGCAGATCACAAGCTCTGCGCCGTTTTTAATCTGTTCCAGAATCGCTTCCGTGATATGTGTCTTTTCATCGTCCACATAAGTCTGTCCCAGAACCTCAGAAGGATATTCCGCCACTTTTGCCTTAATGACCGGGCCAAAGGTATCCTTGATCCGTCCTTTGAACACTTCACTTCCCGTCGTAACGAT
>CADBRG010000105.1 GCA_902797015.1 uncultured Lachnospiraceae bacterium | reverse complement strand
CGATCCTGGAATGCCTGTTTGAATCTGGCACAGATGCCAACCCGGGCATTTTACGGCACTTCATCGGGAAAAACACAACTTATGACACTTCAAACACCAGTCTTTTGCTGAATGGTACCGGCATTTCCTGTCCGCCGATTGACCGCAAACGGATTGCCGCTTATCTGAAACATTTTGCAAAACTGGGCTACATTCCGGTCAAATAAAATAAACCGGAGCTTAACTGCAAAGAGAAAAATATTATGAAAATCGGAATACCACGGGCACTTTTATATTACCGGTACGGAATCTTCTGGGAAACATTTTTCCAGAAGCTTGGTCATGAGACTGTTTTAAGTCCCCGTACCAACAAAGACATCCTGACAAAGGGCGAACAGCTTTCCATCGATGAAAACTGTCTGTCCACAAAACTGTTTTTCGGCCATGTGGCTGCACTCGAAGGAAAATGCGATTATTGTTTTGTTCCGCGCATCGCGAATCTTGGCGATGCAGGACGCTTCTGCTCACGGTTCGAAGCGCTTCCGGATATGTGCAGCAATATGTTCCGGGATACCGGCCTTAAGATCCTTCGTGCCAACATCGATCCGGAACAGAATATCCCGGCCAAACGCGCCTATTTAAAGCTTGCCATGCAGCTTGGCGCAAGTCGTGAACAGGCACAAGCCGCTTATGAAGCAGGCATGGCTGCACAGATGGAAGATTTTCGAAAGAAAATCAAACTCAATCGGGCCCTACTGAAAAAAGAAGGCATTAAAGTGCTGGTTGTCAGCCACCCGTATAATCTCTATGATGAATATATCGGCGCACCGATCATCAAAAGTATCCGAAATCTGGATGCTGTTCCGATCTGTTCTGACGGGGTCGATCCCAGAGAGGCCAGAAGCAAGTCTACTGAGATCGCCAGATACGTCCCATGGGTCGTCAGCAGAGAACTGCTTGGCGCGATCCAGATGTACCGCAACCAGATCGACGGCATCGTGCTGATCACTGCGTTCCCATGCGGACCGGACTCTATGGTCAATGAAATGATCATCCGGCGGATCTCGCATGTGCCGATCTTAAATCTCCTGCTGGATTCACAGGACGGCAACGCCGGCATCGATACCAGACTGGAGAGCTTCATCGATATCATCCGATTCCGAAAAGAGGTGGAACAATAAATGTCCGCAAAACCATATAATCTGACTTATCCGCAGTTGGGCAACTATGATATCCCCATTGGATTTCTGGTACGAAAAGGCTTAGGCCTTGCCTATACATCCCCACCGCCGATGACCAAGCAGACCATTGAACTCGGCGCAAAGCACAGTCCCGACTATGTCTGCGCACCATTCAAATGCATGATGGGCTGCTATATTGAAGCCATGGAAAAAGGCGCCAATGTTATCATCCAGACCGGTGGAACCTGTCGTCTGGGCTATTATGGCGAACTGCATGAACAGATCTTAAAAGACCTGGGCTATGATTTTAAGATCATGAACCTGACGCTCGCGCAATACGGCGGGATCATGGGAATCCTTGGAGGCATTAAAAAATACGCGCCAAAACGCAAATGGTCCCAGATTGCAAAGGTCATCCCTACCGTTGCCAAAATGATCAAATCCATTGATAAGGTAGAGGATTACATGCGCAAGAACATGGGATTCGAAGATATCCCGGGATCTTTTGAGAAGATCTACAAGCACTTCCTTTCCAAACTGCGCCAGGCAGAAACCACAAAAGATGTTGAAGAGCTTTATCATCTGACGATGCGCAGCTTCTCACGTTTGCCAGTCCATAAACCGGACGATCCGGTACGTGTAGGGATCATCGGGGAGTACTTTACCATCATGGATCCGTTTTCCAATCACGAGATTGAGAAAAAGATTGCTATGATGGGTGCAGAGGTTCACCGCTGGATGGACCTTTCCCACAGTGTCCTTTCCTGCCCGGATGACAACGCACTTGATATGCTGCGTTCCTATGCAAAATATGATCTGAAGCGCTTCCCGTCCTCAATCTGGGTTGACAGTCAGCGCAAAAAGATCAAAAAATATGTCTCCGAAGACATGGGTGCATCTTCTGTTGCAACGATCGCCATGGCAGACCATTATGCCGCCAGCGGTTTTGACGGACTGGTGCATGTAAAATCCTTCGGCTGTACGCCGGAGATGGATGCGATCCCTGTCCTCCATAACATCAGCGCAGACTATAAGATCCCGATCCTGTATCTTTCCTATGACACGCAGAGCAGCGATACCGGTATCGAGACACGCGCAGAAGCGTTTTATGATATGATTTCAATGAGAAAAGAGGCCAGACAATCATGAAAAAGGCATACCTTGGAATCGACATCGGTTCCATTTCCACAAAAGGCGTCATTATAGACGAAGAACATAATATCCTTGCAAGCGTTTATCTCTGGACTGAAGGCAATCCGCTCGGCGCCTCCAAAAAAGTCATCCAGGAGCTTGCCTCACAGATCGACTTGGACGAATGGACTGTCGTTGCCGCAGGTACGACCGGAAGCGCCAGAAAGCTGGTCGGCGCGATGTGTAATGCCAGCATTGTCAAAAACGAGATCACGGCACATGCTGTCGGCACAACGACCCTGCATCCGGATGTTCGTACGATCTTAGAGATCGGCGGTCAGGATTCCAAGATCATCTGTGTCGAAGACGGTGTTGCTGTTGATTATGCGATGAACACACTCTGCGCAGCCGGAACCGGTTCCTTTTTGACCAGTCAGGCAAGACGTCTCGGTGTTGATGTTGAAGAATTCGGCAAGATCGCACTGGGCAGCAAAAACCCGACACCGATCGCTGCAAGATGTACCGTATTTGCGGAGTCCGATCTGGTCCACAAGATCCAGATGGGGCATAAAAAGGAAGACATCATCGCAGGACTCTGTAATGCCGTTGCAAACAATTATCTGAACAATATCGGTAAGGGTAAAAAAATCCTGCCACCGATCGTATTCCAGGGTGGTGTCAGCAAAAACGAAGGCGTGGTTCGTGCTTTCGCTGATTCTCTCGGCGAAGAGATCATCGTCGATGAAAACGGTCATCTGATGGGCTGCTACGGCGCTGCGATCCTGGCACACGGAAGCGGAATTGAAAAACCCTTCTCATTCGATGTCGCAGACATGGAGTTCGTCACAAGAGAAGTCATTTGCGAGAATTGTCCGAACCACTGTGAGATCATCTGTGTCTACAGAGACGGTGAACTCATCGATTCCTGGGGCAACCGCTGTGAACGCGGCGTGATTCGGAGTTAAGGGAGGTACATCATGCAAAAAAAGAACATTCGCAGAATCCTCTGCCTGGTTGTAGCAGCATCACTTACATTCGCAGTCTCCGGATGCGGCACCAAAACATCAGAAGACCCTGTCCCGACCGGGCAGGCCTCTGTAGAAAGCAGTGCTGATGATGATATGGCAGCCACCGGGCCGATCTGGTCTTTCCTGGATGAAGAGACTGCTGCACTTAGCAAAGACTTTGATGTCAGCAACATGAAATGTGTGCGCCTGAATGTAGTTGAAACTTCAGAGTCCATTTACAACACGACCGATCCCGAGATCATCGAGCAGGTGTACAAAGCACTCGATAAGGTCAGCGTTACCGGTCTGACAACAGAACAGACACCGAATGCCGACCAGACATTTACCTTCATCGATAATGACGGAAAAGAATACAGCATCAAATTCAATGACAACAACCTCGTTGGAAAAGATGGCAT
>CADBRG010000104.1 GCA_902797015.1 uncultured Lachnospiraceae bacterium | reverse complement strand
GCATTTCAGGCAGGCATGGGAAAACTGCGGAAGGAGATCGCAGTGGATCGATCAGCTGAGGGCGAAGAAGGGAGAGGGCAGATACTTTTCCGGAGAAGGCTTTCCCGGATGGGGTGACCGGGGAGTCATCAGTTATATGGACCTTTTGCCGGAAGTCGAACACAGGATAATACTGGCGGAATCCGGGGTGGAGATGAAGACGCCGTTTTATATGCGAAGCGGTGAAGAAGACAGAAAAGGCCGAATTAACCGAGGTAAAATGCTCAAACTGTGGAAGCAGCTGTCTGGTTGAACCTGATCCGGGTGCTTACAGAACGCGTCCGGAAGATAGAAGAGAGTGCGTGGTAGTCGGTCGACGTGATCGGGAAGGGAGAATCAGGTGTGGATATAAAAAACATAGAAAACATCGATTTCGGATCCCTGTCATCTGAAGAGGCAAAGGAGCTGGGATTTAATGTCCTGTTTCAGGAAGAAGACGGTACATTTGACTGGATTTTTTCCCTGAAATTATTGAAAAACCGATCCCTTCTCAAGTTCGTAATCAAAGTAATTGCACTCATATGTGTGCTTATCGCAGTCGTCTTTATTATTGTGGTAAGAGATCCCGGTTTGCTGCTTATGATTCTGGGAATTCTGGTACTGTGCTTTGCCGGCGGAAGCCTGATTGCCGTCTTTGCCACATGGGTGGTAAACGCGATGTATAAGGGCAATTATTTGCTGGTGTATCAGTTGAATGATCGGCAGTTGCTTTTTTCCCAGACATCGGATCAGGCGCAGATAACGAAAATAATCTCTGTTGCTTCTGCCGCAGTCAATGCTGCTGGCAACAACCTGGGAGGAGCGATCGCGGGAGCAGGTCTGGCAATGAGCCCGAATGCATATAGTTCAGATTTTTCAAAAGTAAAAGCAGTTAGAGGAAACAAAAAGGATAACCTGATCTGGGTGAATTCCTTCTTCCAGTATCAGATGGTATATGTGCCGGATTCCTTTTACGATTTTGTATGGGATTATGTTACACAACGCTGCCCCAAGGCAAAAATCAAGAAAAGATAATGTAATGAGAATGAAAAACCTGACCCCTTGTAATAAAGTAAGTTTTATTCTGAATATCCTGATCGTTATCCTTACAATTATAGGGATAGTGGTGATGTTCGCGATCAATGTGCCGATAGGCGGCCTGATTTCGTATGGATTTGAAAATTTCAAATATTACACAGTGCTCTCAAATGTGGCGAGCGGAGTAGTTGCCGCTGTTTATCTGTTCCGTAAGGATAAGGACGGGATCTCAGGAAGGCTGATCTCTGCGAAGTTGATGTCTGTTTCGGCGGTCACATTGACTTTTCTTATTATCGCATTGTTTCTGGGACCAATTTACGGACATGCTATGATGTACCGCGGCTCGAACGTTTTCTTCCATCTGATTGTTCCGATACTGGCTATGATCGAGTTCGTAATCCTGGATACAGGGAATAAAATACCGTTTCGATATGCCGTATATTCCATGATTCCTACAATCATTTACGGCGTTTGCTATGCGCTCAACCTGTTTTTGAACGGTATAGGGCAATGGCCGGAAACCAATGACTGGTATGGTTTTGTGAACTGGGGTTACCCGGTCGGCTTTGCCATATTTGGGATGATTATACTTGCAACTTTTGCAACTGCCTGCCTGCTTAGGTTTGCGAAGAATAAATTGACGATAAGTAATTGAAATGAACGAGACATACTCCTATGCGTTTGGTTACCCGTTCATAAAAAATATCCAAGAACTTGAGGAAAAACTGAAAGAACTCGAGGGCTGATTATTGGTTTTGACACATGTTAAAAACGCAACATAAAGCATGAAGCTCAAACGATGTTATAGAACGGAAAAAGCCTGCCTAAAGACAGCGGTTCGTCCAACGATTTAAGGGATGGATTAAGTGCTTCTTTAGGCAGGTCTTGCAGGAGGAAACCGTAATCTTTATCAGCAGCTATTTCTCGCTTTTTTGATGTTATTGACGGAATCAAAACCGTATTTTAAAGCGTATTCCTCAGCGCGATCCCATCTCGCCATATTGTCATAGTCTTCCATGCGCTTCAGCTCACGGATTGAAAAAGCGAGATCCTCACACGTCAAGTCCGTTGCCTGCAGACAGAACGCAATCGCGAATGCGTCGGCATCAATTTCGAGCGGATCAATCACATACCACAATCCGGCTTCCCGGAGCTGTCGATACTTTTCCGGATGATATGTGGCCTGCCACATGTGCATCATCTCATGAGCTATTGTCGCCACACAATCAGCATCCGCAAGGGCCGTGATCATCATTTCACCGGTGGCTGAACTTACTTCAATGCCATATTCGGCTACGACGATCGTATTGACTGCTTCGACAAAAACACCCGTGCCGGGGTTGCACTTTCCGGTTTGTACCAGCAGACGAGCAAGGAATTCGTCCTCGATAAAGATTGATTGGCCCGGTTGCTCAACAATGTGGAGCACGAAGGGGGCGAACCTTATTTCCGGTTTGTTGATCTGCAGGATGGAAGATATCCTGGCAGCGTAAGGATCCAAACGAGGATTCTGAGTTGTTGTGGACAGAATGTAGGAAAGAATCTGTTCCTGGGATGTAATCATTTGCATTTTTCTCCTTTGGTATATTTTGATTTGAAAACCGTCCTTCCGGAATTGCACCGGAAGCAAAGGTTCTCGCGACGGTTGTTGAGTGTTATCCCTTGATGGATCCGACCGATCAGGGTGATTGACTGACGGTACTATGAATCATCCAAGCGCTATGTCCTGAGACATCTTTTTTACTGCTACCCAGAAGTCGTTATGGTCAATATCTCTTACCGATAAATACTCTGCAATATCATCCTTTTTGTAATTCTGGAAGTTCAGCATGATAGCGGTTGCAAATACATCTGCATCCATCTCAAGGATTGCTTCCTGTTTTTTGTACTCTTCTTTGCTTGCATAGTTTGAGGGCGCATAGTGATGTTTGTCCTGCCAGGCATGCCTGAGCTCGTGTGCCACTACTATGAGTGTAAATGTGAGCGAAAGAGTCCTTACTGCGAGTTTTCCCTTCTTTTCATCATGCAGCATGTATTTCCGGCAGATGATAATATTCTTATTGCGAGGAAAATAGCAGCCAAATGCCGGGGTGTATCCATACGGTATTTCAAGCGGAGAAACATCCGTTCTGGAAAAGATGAGGGGGCTCTTGGAGTCGTGAATGTTTGTCATCATCGCCTCGACGTATTCGATGACAGGGATTTCGATCCCGAGAATAGCGCAAACGATTGCGATGAAGTAGTTGATGATGTTTTCCTTTTTAAGGAGTCTTTT
>CADBRG010000103.1 GCA_902797015.1 uncultured Lachnospiraceae bacterium | reverse complement strand
TGCCGGCGGCTTCGGTGTGAAGTCATACAGCACACGATTGATGCCCGGCACTTCCGCAATGATCCGCTCAACAAGGTGATCGATCAGATCGTTTGGCAGATGCTCAACCGTTACTTCCACAACGTCTGTCGTGTTGATCGCACGGATGATGCACGGCCAGTCAAAGGTACGCTTGCCGTTCTTGATGCCGGTTGATTTGAAGTCCGGTACGACTGTAAAGTACTGCCATACCTTTCCTTCGAGTCCGTTCTTTGCAAACTCCTCGCGCAGGATCGCATCAGACTCACGCACTGCCTCAAGACGATCACGTGTGATCGCACCCGGGCAACGTACGCCGAGTCCCGGTCCCGGGAACGGCTGACGGTATACCATGTCATCCGGCAGGCCAAGCTGCTTGCCGACCACACGGACCTCATCCTTAAATAACGGCCGCACCGGTTCAACCAGTTCGAAACGCTCTGCAATATCATCCGGCAGACCGCCCGCATTGTGATGCGCTTTGATGCCATCGCGGCTCTCTAAGATATCCGGCCAAATCGTACCCTGTGCCAGGAAATCCACGCCTTCGAGTTTCCGTGCTTCGTCTGCAAATACATTGATGAATTCCTCACCGATGATGTGACGCTTCTCCTCCGGATCCGACACACCTGCCAGAAGATCCAGGAAGCGATCTACCGCGTCTACATAAATCAGGTTTGCATCCATCTGGTTTCTGAAAACTTCAATTACCTGTTCCGGCTCACCTTTCCGAAGAAGGCCGTGATTTACGTGTACGCACACCAGCTGTTTGCCGACTGCCTTGATCAAAAGCGCAGCCACAACCGATGAATCTACACCGCCCGAAAGTGCCAGCAGTACTTTTTTATCACCGATCTGCTCTCTTGCCAGAGCAATCTGCTCATCGATAAAGACCTGTGCCTGCTCCGCTGTCGTGATTCGTTCCATGTTGTCCGGTCTGTCCATTAAACTCATACGCATCCTTCCTTTCTTTTTACTTTTCCGTTTCTTTATTTCTAATCGTACTCAAAAACCCCCTGAATCGCATCGGAAACATTCATAATATCCTCGTATGGAATCCTGTCAATTCTTGTACAATTCCTTTTTTGTGGATCAATCAGTTTTATCTGTTCACACATAGCAACTCCTGATGTATTTTCTTTACCTGTTACAGCAATATGCAATGGTCCTTCTGAACCTTGGTTTGCCAGTGGGCACACATGAAAAACACCTGTCACACGAATAAACGTATTTTTACTGATGATCAAAAAATAGACTCCTTTAAATCCTGAAATCTTAATGATATCTCCCTGGTTAAAATCCATCACAACAATTCTTCTCCTACGGGATCTCCCCAATCAAAGTCATACACTGATATCTCTCCGCCAAATTCTGCTAATCGTTCTTCAAATGACTTATGCTGAAACGCTTTCTTAATCACGATTGCATCATTTTCGACTTTTAATTGAAGCGGATCTGAAATATGAAGATTCAATTCCTTTAATATACTTTTGGGAATACAAATCCCCTGACTATTGCCCCAGGGTTTTAATGTAACTTGACTGATCATATATAATCCCTCCATGTATTACTGTTATAACCGTATATACATATTAACACATTTAATCACCTGGAGCAATTCATATTAAACGATCAAACTACTATTTCGTCGCCGTTGCCACATAAATTACATGTTCCGGCAGCAAAATCTCCGGTTTTTCTTTTACCCAGGTAATCTCTGTCCCAATTTCCTCCATCGCCATCTCAAAATGGTACATTGCGATGCCCACATCGATCCGCTGCAGGTCTCCTGTCGCATGATTGACATAACCCTTGTCCTGCTTTTCAAAGAAATGCACTTTCCCCTCTTCGAAAACCAGACGCCAGGGCTGCTTGTTTACGGCAGACGGTGCCCACTGCACCATTTCCAATGCATCACCCAGCTCCCAGCCGAGCTCTGCCGCCTTTTCATCTGTCAGCGGACTGTCAAAATCACCGCAGAAAAAGAGCTCCGAAAAATCTTTTCTCTTATCCGCCTTAACGCCCTTTCGCATCATCTTCTCACGCAGCGCCATCTGATCTGCAGTATAGCCAAGCGGCGTCATACATGGCATCACTTCATCTTCCGCCAGTTCGATCGCTTTCTCAAACGCATCGCGGTTCATCGTCCCGCCGACCCAGACTGTACCAATGTTTAATGATTCCAGAAACATGATCAGCTTCTCAAAGGAATAGCCGTACGCCTCTTCAAACTCCGGCACACGTTTCATCTTCGCGCCCAGATACAGATCCGTCCCCACAACGACCGGGCAGTTAAGTCCATTTTCTTTCCCCTTCAAAAAGCGAAACTCCATCGGCAGTCCGAACGGATTGTCAGCCATTTTCGCAAACGACCGGATCGTTGCCATGTCTTCCTCACTTAACGGCCTGCCGTCGTAGGTCCGCACGCTTCTTCTTTTTCTTACCAGATCCAACATTTCACCCATTGCAAAACTCTCCTTTGATAAAATGCTTCTTACAATTCCCACTGATATTTTTTCATATCGACTCTGCCGTCAACAAAAGTAACGCCTTCCGCTTCCAACAGCTCGATCTGCCGGTTCGCCCCGCCGAATGCAAAAGCACTTGAGGGCTCGCCAAGTCTGTTCACCACCCGATGGCATGGGATCTTCCCCGGCTCGGGATTAACATGCAGCGCATAGCCGACCACGCGGCTCCACTTCTTATTCCCTGCAAGCCTCGCCACCTGTCCATAGGTCGCCACCTTGCCCTTCGGGATCTGGCAGACAACCTGGTAAATTCGCTCGAATGTACTGTTGGCATCCG
>CADBRG010000102.1 GCA_902797015.1 uncultured Lachnospiraceae bacterium | reverse complement strand
CTATATACAGCCTGGAGGAGTTCGCGGCGGCCTATTTTGATACGTGCCCGGAGAGAAGGCCGCTGATCTGTATTGCTGTACACGAATCCATCTTGCCGGAAATTGAACATAGGCTGCAGGAAAAGGGAATCACTGATTATACATGGATCTATGCGAATTATCTGGAACTTGTCTGGGGAAACCCGGTAAGGGAGAATCTGTCTGTGACGGTTCGGGATATCCTGAGGCATCAGTCAGAGGATCAATATTGGATTACTGTGCGTTATGCGGCGATGAGAGAGCGTATGGAGGAGCGGTCTGATGGAGTGGCTGCGCAGATTTATGAGCGGTTGTTTTCCCTTTTCAGCACAGCCGAAACAGCTTGTAAGAGATTGGATGTATCGGTAAATCTCGTTCGACAGATGCGTGCGAATGGCTATGATGCGCAGAAACCGATTCTGATGGACACGCAGTATCGGATCATTGACGGGCTGCATCGTCTCGCTGCAGCAATACTTCTGGGGATTGAGCAGATTCCATGCATTGTTGTCAGTGCAACAGAACGATATGAGGATTATATATCTGAGAAGGTCCGCCTGCCACAGAATGTGCTGAGAAATACCGGACTGACAGAGGAAGAGATCTGTTATCTGGATAAGATGAAAGAGACTCTGACCGGTGGACAAAAGAAGATTGCCCGGCCGGCAGTTTCAGTCATCATTCCGGTCTATAATGTGGCAGACTATATAGATGTATGTATGGAGTCTGTTGTGGGACAGACGATGTCAGATTTTGAGGTTTTGCTGATCTCTGACGGATCGACAGATGCCTCACCCAGGCTATGTCTTGAGTGGCAGCGCAAGGATACAAGGATTACATATTTTGACTGTGCAAATAGCGGCGTTGCGAGAGCAAGAAACTTTGGAATTAGAATGGCACAGGGAGAATATCTGGCCTTTGTCGATCCGGATGACTGGCTGGAGTTGACCTATCTTGATAAGTTATACAAGGCTGCCGTTGAGGAAGACGCGGATTTTGTGGAGTGTGATCTGTGGAGGTATAACAATCGAACCGGCAAACAGATATACCGTTCCTGCTATGGGCGTATGGGCAGAGCATATACCTTGCGCGAGCATATGAAATACGGGCCGACCGCAACCTACAAGGCAATCTCCAGGCGAAGCATCTGGATTGACAATCAAGTAGAGATGCCTTCATGTTCCTACGAGTCACCTGCAGTATATTCGCTGATATTGGGGCTGTCAAATAAGGTGGTTAATGTTCGTGAAGCCCTGTATTATTATCGTCGGTTTCGTGAGAATTCTCTGGTTGAAAATGGCTATGAACATAAGGATGGAAGCGTTAACAATACATTGGCCATTGATGCTATGGATTTCTTAAAGGGAGAGTTTGAGCGGACCGGTTTGCTCGATGTCTATGGTGATATCCTGTAGGGAATCATCAAGTACCGGCTGAGTGATATTCTGGCGACACAGTTTTACAGGAAAAGCCGGGAGGACTTTTTAGAGCTTACGGCCAATTATCATACATTTCTGGGACGGGCTTTTCCTCAAGGGTACAATGACCCTTATCTGGTTTGGGGCGGATATAATCTGAATAAGATTATGACACATATGAATTGGCTGCATGATCCGTATACAAGGTTTAATTTTTCCAGTTTGATCAGTTGTGCAGACGGACAGAAGAAACCGTGGAAGGCTGATCATAATAATAATTACCGCAGGATAATGCTGGAGCGTGAGATGAACGCGCAGTTTCTGGAAGTGGCAGCCGAAATCTCTCCGACATATGTTTTTATTGACTTGATCGAGGAAAGGTTTGATGTCCTGGAAATAGGCGGTTGCTATCTGACGCTTAGTGATGCCTTTGAGGGAGCGCTCTTTACGAATCTGGAAAACTGTCAGGTATATACGCCTGAAGAGATGATCCGGCAGGGGAGGGTAATCTCCCGTAGCAGTGAGGAATGCACCCGATTATGGCAGAAGAGCTGCAGGAAGGTCATTACAGACCTGAAAACGCTATGGCCGGATATAAGGTTTGTTATCGTAGAGAATTATTTGAGTGAGTCCGTTGGCGATTTAAATGGCCGCAGAATGTTTGAAGACATACAGAACATCCGTGGGATCAACACAATTCTTAAAGGATACTATGCCTTTATGAAGTCTATCGTACCGGAGGCTGCGGTGATCGCATGTGCAGATGACGAGCTGTATTTTACAGATGTAAAGTATGAGTATGGCGCCGTTCCTTCTCATCTTAATGAAATTGAAAATCAACGAATCGCAGAAAAAATAATAGCAGATATAAACAGGATGGATTAACATGTTATTTTTGGAAAAACAGCATTTACCGATTTTTGAGACACCACAAGAACTGGAAACAGTAGATCGTTTTTTGTTACGTGATCTGATTATCCAGAAACCAGCTAACATCGTTTATTTTCAGACGCCTGAAAGACTCTATGGCATGGTCAGTTATGGTGACATAGAAAGAAGTGGAGATGATCATGTCCGCATCAATCGCAGTTTCACTTCCCTGACGCGCCGGGAGTATATGAAAGCCAGGGAAATCTTTAAAACGAAAGGGATCATAAGTGAAATTCCTGTTACCGAAGACGGACGTCTCGTGGGGGAGTTCCATCGTTATGACGATATCCTTCTTCTGGAACGGATGAGAAGTTGGAAGCATAATAAATTTTTTCACATGTACTGGGAGAAGTACCACAATGTGGCTATTGTCTTGCCGGGAAATGAGAGGACATATAAACAGAAGTACTATGAACGCCTTAAAGATATGATCATTAGCGAAATTGGCAGCGTCACTGAATTGACAGCGGCACAGGCGGCAGAGCGCGTTGATGAGTTTGATGCGATCTTTTTGGTCGATGAGCAGGAAAAAAGAGGGATAAAAATCCTCCTTTCTCTCTTTGAGAAACGTGAGAACCGTATTGATCGTCTAAAAACCTGCATTGATATAAAAAACACACTGGAATCCTCTGAAATGATTGATTATCAGAAAGTTATCGATCGGTTCAGGGAAAAAAATGTTGATGTGATCCTTGTGGAAATGAAAGACAGAAAGACAGCCTATTCCAGAGAAGTCAGTGCAAAGATGGCGGAACGATTCCCTGTTGTTGACAATAACCTGAACACATTGATGCGCCCCTATGAGAAGGAATTTTTTGATGATCTTTATGAAGAAGATTATGTGTCAAATATTCGCAAAGGATATTTTGTTGTTGAGAAAGATCAGGGTTCCCTGCGGCTGAGGGATGTTAAATCTTCGTATATTAATGTTCGGGACGGTATGCGCAGGACCACGGATCAGCCGGAAGACTTTACCAGGACAATCTTTTTCTTTGGACCGTGCTGGGCCATTGGCTCTTACGTTGCGGACGATTATACGATTGAAAGCTGTCTGCAGAGAATGATATGCCGTGCGGGCTATCGGGTTCGGGTGGTAAACTGCGGCTCCTGGGGAGGCAATATGGCTTGTATCAGCAGGATGCTTTCTTCGCTGATCGCAGAGGGGGATGTCATAGTGGCACTTCTGGAGGAACTTGATATAGAACGCTTTGATTGTG
>CADBRG010000101.1 GCA_902797015.1 uncultured Lachnospiraceae bacterium | reverse complement strand
CGATACAGGCTGTCATTTCTTCAAATGTCAGTTCCTGTCTGGTCTTGATCACGGATGGCGAAACCTTTAAAAACCCGATCGATTCAAAAATCTGCTCTGCCAGCAGCCCGTCCGACACACCGGTCTCAAGCTCCTTCCGGCTTTTCGATACGGTATCCATCTTTTTCCCTTTAAATGTGATCACAGATTCCGATACACCGCTTTCCAGATCTGTCACATGACGTACCCGAAGCGCTTCTCCATTGTTTTTGATCTGTGAAGCAGCATTGTCATAATAATGATCCTCTTCACGGATGATCTGACTTTTGCAGAACCCGATTCCCTGAAGTTTTTTTGTGGTCTCTTCAGCGTCTTTTAACGGCACCTTTACTTCGATTTCAAACATGACCGGCCTCCTTCTATCGTTCGCACATACACAACAGGGAGCCTTACAAAAGGCTCCCTGCTGATTACGGTTGTGATTATTTATGCCAGATGGCCTTTCTGCTCGATCACATCGATAACAGAATCTACATATTTCTCACAAATCTCTTCTGTATCTGCTTCCACCATGACACGGATCACCGGCTCTGTTCCGCTCTCCCTTACCAGGATACGTCCGGTATCGCCGAGCTCCTCGGAAACCTTAGCAACAGCTGCCTGTACATCCGGGTCGTTCTGTGCGTCCGGTTTGCTCTTGACTCTGACGTTTTTGAGTACCTGCGGATAGAATACGACCGGTGCTGCCAGCTCACTCATCGGCTTCTCTTCCGCAAGCATCGCTTCCATCATCTTCAGACTCGTCAGGATACCGTCACCTGTGGTCGCATACTTGGTAAAGATGATATGTCCGGACTGCTCACCACCGATTCTGTGGCCGTTCTGAACCATGTTCTCATAGACATATTTGTCACCGACTTTTGTCTTCTCATACTCGATGCCTACTGCATCCAGTGCTTTGTAAAGACCAAAGTTGCTCATAACGGTCGTAACAACCTTATTGTTCAGGAGCTTTCCGCGCTCTTTCATGTACAGACCATAGATGTAAAGGATATGGTCTCCGGTAACGACATTGCCCTTCTCATCAACGCAAAGGCAGCGGTCTGCGTCACCGTCATAGGCAAATCCGACATCCAGTCCATTGTCTACGACAAACTTCTGCAGATGCTCAATATGTGTACTGCCGCAATCCGTATTGATGTTATAACCATCCGGCTCTGCATTCATGACATATGTCTTAGCACCAAGTGCGTCAAATACGCTCTTTGCGATCGACCATGATGCGCCGTTTGCGCAGTCAAGTCCGACCTTGACGTCCTTGAAGCTGTACTTTGACAGGGAGATCAGATAACCGATGTAACGGTTCCGGCCTGCCACATAATCTACGGTACGGCCGATCTTTTCGCGCTCTGCCAACGGCACTTCTACTTTGCCGTCAATATAGTCTTCGATCTTCAGCAGCGTCTCCTCATCCATCTTCTCACCGTTCTCATTGACGATCTTGATACCATTGTCATAAAACGGATTGTGAGATGCGGAGATCATGATACCGCAGTCGAAATCATCTGTCCGTGCAATATAGGAAACGGACGGTGTTGTCGTAACATGCATGATATAAGCATCTGCGCCCGAAGCCATCAGACCTGTGCAGAGTGCGTACTCAAACATGTAGCTGGAACGTCTGGTGTCCTTACCGATGATGACTTTCGCCTTTTTATCCAGTCTTGCGCCATAATACCAGCCGATATAGCGACCGATCTTGATCGCATGGTCAAAATTCAATCCCTTGTTGGCTTCCCCGCGGAAACCGTCTGTACCAAAATATTTACCCATTGTTTTCTCCAATCAATTGTTTTTCAGTTCATTCCTACAGTCTTTCGTTCCTCTCAATATCCAGGAAGTATTTGTAGGTATCTACTGTCAGCTCACCGCAAGCCTCTTCATCGCATGCGATGATCGCTGCATTGTGCATCTGCAGCGCACTGCAGGTCCACTTCTGGCTTACACCGCCTTCTACGGTTGCTGCCAGCGCGCGTGCCTTATTGTGTCCGCTGATCAGAACCAGTACTTCTTTGGAATCTGTTACGGTTCCGATACCAACAGAAAGCGCCTGTGCCGGTACTTTTTCCGGATCATTTCCGAAGAAACGGGAGTTTACAATACGAGTGTCCGTTGTCAGATCTCTGACACCGGTTCTCGAAGCCAATGATGTGTACGGCTCATTGAATGCAAGGTGTCCGTCAACACCGATGCCGCCCATGAACAGATCGATGCCGCCATAGGACGCGATCTTCTCTTCGTATGCCGCACACTCACCTTCCGGATCATCTGTCATACCGTTTAAGATATTGATGTTTTCCGGCTTCATATCTACCAGATGATCAAACAGATTGTCATGCATGAAATACCAGTAGCTCTGATCATGCTCATGCGGCAGACCAAGGTACTCATCCATGTTGAATGTTACGACATTTGCGAAGGATACTTCGCCGGCCTTATTCATTCTGACCAGTTCCTGGTAAACACCGATCGGTGAGGAACCTGTCGGCAGGCCCAGTACGAACGGACGGTCTTCTTTGTGTGCATTGATCTTTGCCACAATATAATCTGCTGCCCATTTACACATTTTTTCATAATTATCCTGAATTACGACTCTCATATTTTTCTCCTTAATAATCCATTTATTACTTTATAGAAATTACTGTTTCTCTACGATCTCACCGCTGTTTTTATAAATGCTGTTTTCCGGTACAACGCCTCTGACGCAGGAGGTCGGATAAACATTACTATTTCTGCCGATCACGGTTCCCGGATTGCAGACAGCATTACATCCTACTTCAACATGATCACCGAGCATCGCGCCGAATTTCTTGATGCCGGTCTCAATCTTTTCTGTACCGTTATGAACAACAACAAGCTGCTTGTCTGCCTTCACATTTGATGTGATGGAACCTGCTCCCATATGAGAGTAATATCCCAGAATGGAATCACCGACATAATTATAATGCGGTGTCTGAACATGATCGAACAAGATGACATTTTTTAACTCTACGGAGTTACCTACAACGCAGTTCGCGCCAACCAGTGCTGAGCTGCGGATGAACGCGCCGTGGCGAACCTCTGTCTCCGGTCCGATGATGCACGGTGCACCAAGATATGCGGACGGAAATACGGTTGCTGTCTTATGTACCCAGACATGCTCCTGTACTTCTTCATAATCATCCCCGAGTGTCGGGCCGAGGGCAAGGATCATGTCCTTGATTCCTTTTAATGCCTCCCAGGGATAGGTGAACTGTGACAGATACTCACCTGCCAGTGTATGATCCAGATCATATAAATCTTTTATTGTGTACATATAATCTCCTTTATGTGCTATCTCATCTGACGTTAAGAGAACCTTTGTTACAGTGTTGATTCTGCTTTTTCCTTTCTCTCTGACGACCCGTCACCGCATCTTTTCCACAGATGTCTTTGGCCGTGGCAGCACCCGCCGAATCTTTCGATCACTGCCAACCTCGTCAACCCGTCAGGGTCCTGGCGCTAATAGCTTCCTTCTCCTCCTAAAATGGAATCTATTTTAAAAAAATAACCCGAATGTGTAAATTTACACATTCGAGTTATTATAACCTACGAACATCTTTTTTGCAAGAATTTGGAAGTCCGCGCCTGTATCAAATCCAGTGCTTTTATTCTACCGTAACACTTTTTGCCAGATTACGCGGTTTGTCGACATCCAGACCTCTGGCCACGCTTAAATAATAACCGAGGAGCTGAAGCGGTACAACGGCAAGCGATGCCGCAAAATGCTCATCTGTCTTCGGAATGTATACGGTAAAGTCTGCATTGTCCTCTACGGAATAATTGCCATAGCTTGTCACGCCAAGAAGATATGCGCCGCGGGAACTGCATTCCACCATATTGGAAAGCGTCTTTTCATACAAGCCGGACTGGGTCAGGATGCCGATCACGAAGGTACCGTCCTCGATCAGACTGATCGTGCCGTGCTTGAGTTCGCCTGCTGCATACGCCTCACTGTGAATATAGGAAATCTCCTTCATCTTAAGACTTCCTTCCATGCTGATCGCATAGTCGATACCTCTTCCGATAAAGAACGCATCTGATGCATTTGCAAATTTTGCCGCAAACCACTGGATCCGCTCTTTGTCTTCAAAGATCCTTGCGATCTTCGCCGGCAGTGCAAACAGTTCCTGTGCCATTTCATCATATTTTTCCTGCGTCAGACTGCCTCTGACCAGTCCAAACTGCATCGCCAGCACATAGCATGCGACAAGCTGTGCGGAATATGCCTTGGTCGTCGCCACTGAAATCTCAGGCCCTGCAACGGTATAGAACACATAATCCGCTTCTCTGGCAATGCTGCTGCCGATCACATTGACGATCGCCAGTGTCTTGATTCCCTTATCCTTCGCTTCTCTGAGTGCAGCCAGTGTATCTGCTGTCTCACCGGACTGGCTGATCAGGATCACCAGTGCATTCGGATCAAAGATCATGTTGCGGTAACGAAACTCAGAAGCCAGCTCTACGCGGACCGGAATCCCGGCAATATCTTCGATCGCATACTGCGCCGCCATACCCACATGATAAGCAGATCCGCACGCTGTAATATAGATCTGGGAAACCCCTGCCATATCTTCATCTGTCAGTCCGATCTCAGAAAAATCAAACCGGTCTGCTTTCCAGACAGAGTTTAATGTGTCCTGCACAGCTTTTGGCTGCTCGTGGATCTCCTTCATCAGGAAATGCTCAAAGCCGTCTTTTTCCGCCGCCTGCGCATCCCACTTGATCTCTGTCATCTCTTTTTCGACAACATCACCATTCAGATCGTAGAAAGTCGCCTGGCCGCCGGAAAGCTTCGCCATTTCCAGATTGCCGATGTAATAAACGTTTCTCGTATACTTCAGAATCGCCGGAACATCTGAAGCAATAAAGGTCTCTTCCTCTGTCACGCCTATGATCATCGGGCTGTCTTTTCTTGCCACGTAGATCTCGCCCGGATAATCACGGAACATAACAGCAAGCGCATAAGATCCGCGGACACGGACCATCGTCTTTGCGATCTCATCGATCGGGCCCATCTG
>CADBRG010000100.1 GCA_902797015.1 uncultured Lachnospiraceae bacterium | reverse complement strand
CATTTCCGATGATGCATGCATCAAACTTCTGATAAGAAGTATCCCGTGCAACAGATCTGGAAACCACATCTGCACTGGAACCGTCTCCGTTCAAAGCTACTTTATATCCGCTGATCGCTGTCTGGTCCTGATGTGTCATCAGACGCTCACGTACGATCAGTTTGGCATCTGCCTTTAACTCTGCGACTGTCATACGTTCTGTCGAATCCACACCCTTGATCTGGACCATTTCCATCTCAACGGAACCGCCTTCTTCAATATAAACCTCAGTTACCGGATTTAAAATACGCTTTCCTGCGCCTGTTCCGGAACCGTAATGCTTCTCCACATATTTTACTTTTGCATTCTTACCGACATAGAATCTGTGGATACCGTCATGCTGTGCATCCTGGTTACCGCAGTTGTCAATGCCGCATCCTGCAACAATCACGACATCTGCGTCATCGCCGACATAAAAATCGTTATAAACCGTCTCTTTATATCCGGTTGCACTCAATACGACCGGAATATGTACGCTTTCTTTCTTTGTGCCCGGCTTGATATGAATATCAATGCCGCTGCCGTCTTCCTTTGAAACAATATCGATATTGGCAGTTGTATTTCTTCCTGCAAGCTCTCCGTTGGCACGGAAGTTATATGCGCCTTCCGGAACTTCATGCAGATCAGCCACCTCTTCGATCAGTCTTTTTTGTATATCATCCATCTTAAGCATGGTTCTTTTATCTCCTTTGTCTCCAGATTACATCAGTCTCTCACACGCATTGACTGCTGATTCCGTACCGATCAGTCCCGGTAATACTTCGTCTTTGGTACCGTGCTGTCTGATCGTACCGTTTGCTAAAACAACAATCTCGTCAGCGATCTCTAAGATACGCTCCTGATGCGAGATAATGATGATCGAACTGTCTGCTATATCCTCTCGCATTTTCTCGAAGATTCTTGTCAGATTCTGGAAACTCCAAAGATCGATTCCTGCTTCCGGCTCATCGAATACAGACAGGCGCGTCTTTCTTGCAAGAACCGTAGCGATCTCGATACGCTTCAACTCACCACCGGAAAGGGATGCATTGACTTCACGATTGATATAATCCTTTGCGCAAAGTCCTACTGCAGACAAATACTCACAGGCTGCTCCCGGTGCCATCGTCTTATCCTGCGCCGCAAGGCGGATCAGATCCAGCACCTGCAGTCCTTTAAAGCGAACCGGCTGCTGAAAGGCAAAGCTGATTCCCATCTGCGCACGCTCTGTAATACTTTTGTTGGTAATATCAATGCCATCCATCAGGATCTGACCGCTTGTCGGCTGTTCGATTCCTGCGATCAGTCTGGCGAGGGTTGATTTTCCGCCGCCGTTCGGTCCTGTGATGACGACAAAACGGTGATCATCCACTGTAAGACTTAAATCATGGATGATTTCCTTGTTCTGATCATTTTCATCATTGACTTCAAATGATACGTTTCTTAATTCCAGCATGTTTTATTACTCCTCATCTTCATTTATTTCCCACTAAATCTGGAGTTAATAAGGATTATACATTTTTTTCACATGTTTTTCCATAAAAATCTATCGCAAACAGATGTAAACCATATATGCTGCATAGATTGCCACCATAATGATACCTTCGGTACGATTGATCTTTTTGCCGCTTTTTGCAAACAGCCATACGATAATACTGACAATGATCAAAATGCATAAGTCTATGATGTTTTCTTTATTAAACCCGACAGGACTGATGCTTGCGGCGATACCAAGTACAAACAATACATTAAAAATGTTGGATCCGATCGCATTGCCCATTGCAAGGTCGACTTCTCCCTTTTTCGCGGCCACCATAGATGTAACAAGTTCAGGCAGGCTCGTACCGATCGCAACGATCGTCAGACCGACAAGGTTCTGGCTAAGACCAAATGCCAGAGCGATCGCGCTTGCACCGTTTACAACCCATGTACCGCCGAGGATGATCCCTACGATTCCGATGCCGATCAGAATGGCTGACTGCCAGAACGGTTTCGCCTCAACCAACGCTGCCTGCAGACTTACACTTTCCTGGTTTTCCTTTAATGCACCGTCTGTCTCTTCCGATCGCCGCTTGTTCATCGCTGTCGTAACCATACGAAGCAGATAGAATACAAAGATCGCTATGAAGACCAGACCATCTACATGTCCGAGTGCCATCCCCCATATGCCAAGTCCGAGCATAATGATCGTAATGCCAATGGAAAACGGGATGTCCTTTTTATACGTATCCTGCTTGATTGGAACGTGTTTCATAACCGCACAGATACCGATGACAACCAGAAGATTGAACAGGTTTGACCCGGTTACGTTACTGACGGCAAGCTCATTGTTTCCGGCAAACGATGCACGCACACTGACTGCCGCTTCCGGAAGACTGGTTCCCATCGCTACGATCGTCATTCCGATGATGATCGTCGGAACCATCAGGCGCTTTGCAATACTCGAGCTGCCTTCTACAAACCAGTCAGCTCCTTTAATCAAAAGAACAAAT
>CADBRG010000099.1 GCA_902797015.1 uncultured Lachnospiraceae bacterium | reverse complement strand
TGCATGCATCGCATCGATATCATGTGACATCAGATAATCAACCGCTGCCCCAAGTCCGATGATCCCTGCAATATTGGGTGTCCCTGCTTCAAACCGATGCGGAATCGGTCCCCAGGTTGTCTCTTCTTCTGTGACGATATCTACCCTTCCTCCGCCAAAGCGCACCGGCGGCAGCTTCTCCAGGCATTCCCGTTTTCCGTAAAGGACACCGATCCCGGTCGGGCCGACCATCTTGTGTCCGGAAAAACAATAGTACTCGCAGTCAAGTGCCTGTACATCGACCGGCTGATGCAGGATTCCCTGTGCGCCGTCGACCAACACCTCTGCCCCGTAGCGATGTGCAAGAGGAATGATCACGTCTAACGGATTCACGGTTCCCGTCAGATTAGAGACATGTGCACATGCCACCAGTCGAATCTTATTGTTTTTCAGGATGTTTTCCAAAGTCTCCAGATCCAGTTCCCCATCCGGCGCCGGGCAGACAAAAAACTCTGCTCCGGTCTGTTTGCAGACCTGCTGCCACGGTACATAATCGGAATGGTGCTCCATCTGGGTTGTGACGATTCCGATACGACCCCCGTCAGACGCAGATGCCTCAACTGCTTCCTGCACGAAACACCGCAATTCCTCTGCGATTCCTGCCGCAACCAGATGGATGCTGTCCGTCGTTCCCTGTGTGAAAATGATCTCATCTACTTCCTTTGCACCGATAAAATCCTGTATCGTTTTTCTCGCCTGCTCCACAGCCTCTGTCGATCTCTCACTCAGATAATGAATCCCTCTGTGGATGTTTGCATGGTCTTGTTTATAATGCTCTGCCAGGCGTTCCATCACCTGCACCGGCATCTGGCTCGTTGCTGCATTGTCCAGATACACCAGTGGCTTGCCATATATTTCTTGATCCAGGATTGGAAAATCCTTTCTCCAGATGTTTTCCGTCATTGATCTATCATCCCCCTTCGCTTTGTCTAACCATCATAGCACAGACAGATTGTGATTGCCATCTGCAGAAACAATCTACCAGAAAGCAAACATGCCGGGTGGGGGCCCGACACGTTTGCAAAGCAATATATTCACTTAATAATCTGGCCTTAGCAAGCTATTATTATCCTATGATCGCTGTAGCCAGAGGCACACCGATAAAGGCGCAGATTACAAAGCACGCAGCGACAAAGATCAGGTTCGGCGCCAGGATCGGCTTCATCGTCAGATGCTTCTCTGCAAAATAGAACGGAGAAACGATCGAAGCGGACGGTGTGATGGTCGCCATACCGGATGCAATTGCGATAACTACTGCAAATGCAGCAAGACTGTAGTTCGAATTTGCCAGCAGGATCGCACCGATACTAAAGAACAGTACCTGTGTAACCGTATTTGACAGGAAGTTTGTCATCACGATCGCAAGAAGTACCAGTACAACTACGATCATGGTCGGACCCATATTGCCGATGACCGGACGAAGTACGTTGCCCAGCCAGGTGCTGATACCGGTTGTCTCAGAGGACAGCGGAACTGCCAGGACAGATACGGTGCCTGCGAAGATAACCGGCGGCCACGGAACCTTACGGAATGCAGCCGGCACATCCAGGATCGGTTTGCCGTCTGAACGGATCAGTGCCAGAGCGACTACACCAAAGATCGCCGGGATAACAACACCGAGAGAATTCAGATATCCGAGAACTGCTCCTGTTTTGAAAATCTGCGGGATAACAACAAATGCTACTACAATGATAAAGACAGCAGATGCGATCTTACCATTTTTGCTCAGCGCTGGTGTTTCCGCGCGAACTTTTTCAACATCATAGTTAACAAATGCAGATGTATCCGGATTCCAGATCCGCATGATGATCATCATAACAACGAAGATGATCGCTGCATAGATCGCACCAAATGCAAGCCACTGTGCATATGTGATATGTACACCTACCTGTGCTTCCGCGATACCCATGATGATATTCGGCAGCGCGTGAGCGATCGGTGAGCAGATGGAAAGGAGGCAGTTGCCCCAAAGGGTTCCCAGCATGATGGTCGTATAGAACGGAGAGCCCTTCTCACAGCCCATGTTCTTTAACAGAACTTCCGCAATACCGATATAAATGATCGCCAGTGAAAGGTTATCTACAAAGAAACCGATGATGACATTTGATGCAAAGAACATGGTCATGAAAGCATATGGTCTGCCTTCAATGAACTTTCGCGATACAAACCACATCGCGATCTTATTAATAACACCCGTTTCCGTCAGACATACATTTAACAGCATGTAAACCATAACGGTGATGACTACGAAATGTCCCATAGATCCTGCCCAGATGGCATTCGGTCCGCCTTCGACAGCCTGTGTGCAGACCAGCAATGCCAAACACATCAGGGATGTCCAGTGCGTATTCGTGGTCAGCCACAGATACAGACACGGTACCATGATCGCGATCACGCGCACACCATAGTTCGTCAATCCATTCGACGCCGGCAGTGCAACTGCGATTACGATTCCAATGATCAACGCGATCAGATAATGGATATATTCTTTTTTAAATGTTTTCATAGATTCTCCCCTTATTACCATCCTGTCCGTTTCCGGAAACAGGTTTGGATCTTTCTCAAACTCGTTCTGCTTCGAAGATATACTGTGCAAGCGCATGCAGATCTTCCACTTTTGCAATCTTCTCCGGATTGGGCTTCAGCCCCAGATCCTTCTGAACCGCAAACAAAAGGAGTACCTTTTTCGCGGATTCTGAAGTCGCATGATCACACGGTGTTGCCTGATCTAAACTGTGGATCACCTTCGGATCGATCTTCATCGTCCTTGCAAGACTCAGCTTCGCCAGTTCCCGGATCTTTGTTTCCTCACAATCCGGTCCCAACAGGAATTTTGACAACACATATTTGCGGATATGCTCATAAATAAAATCCAATGTCGGATCCTGTTCATTCCTGATCAGATCCGCTTCTTTTTGTGTCTCTTCCTTAGCCTTTGAGAGCAGACGAGCTACGATTTTCTTTCTGTCATCAATATTCATCCAATGTTCTCCCGTATATCAAACATACTTTTCTGCGACCTTCTGTATGCTTTGGATCACAGAATGGATCCCGTTGAAACGGTCCGTAGAAATCTGCTGCTTAATATTCGTCTCTTCTATGAAGCGCGGTACATATGCCACGATTTCCTCCGGCGTCCGGTCATTTAATAAAGAAACGATCACCGAAAGGATTCCCCGGATGATCAGCGCGTCGCTGTCAGCTGTAACAAAGACCTTGCCGTCTTTCTGACAAATGTCCAGCCATACACCGGACTGGCAGCCCGGCACTTTGTTCTCTGCCGTTCTTTTTTCTTCCGGGATTTTCGGAAGCTCCGTAGAGATCTCCAGCAGATACTCATATTGCAGAAACCAGTCGCCCAGCATATTCAGATCATCGATAAAGGTCTGTTCCAGTTCTGCGATTGTCATTATTTCTTCTGCCGTCATGTCATCACCCTTTCAGGGGGAGACAGGGCGGACGAACCGCCCCGCCAGTTGAGTAGAGAAACATTGGTTTTCAGAAAATAAAGATTAAGTCTCTTTTATACCTGAACGACTTCCAGTCCCAATGTCTTGCCTAACAGTGCCAGATCATCTGCGTAATCGCCATATACAAGCGGCAGATGGTTTCCGAAGGAAAGCTGTGCTTCATAGAATTCTTTCTGATCCGCTACACGGAATACTACATAACCGTTGCAGTTATCCAGATCGTAGTCGCCACCGCCAACGATCTCGCCTTTTCCGACAAACAGCTTCGTGCAGTCCGGAGAGATCCGGCACAGGGTGATCTCCTGGCCCTTATCCTGATCAAAGTGATAACGGAAGCATCCGCCAAAGCCCTGGTCATATGCGAAATGACGCAGTCCATAGTGTGCATTTTCGCCGCCGATACCGCTCTTCATCTTACGGTTCGGTGTGGAATGTGCGGTATGATACAGATTGGTCAGATCTTCTACGTCTGCAATGTCTTCAATATTGAAACGTCTCATCGGACGAATCGTACCGTTTTCATAAACCAGCGGGTTGGTATTACCCATATATGCCGGCTGATTGCTGATGGTCTCAAGGATCAGCATCGTCAGAACGCCGTCTACGTCATACTCACAAGCTGACGGGATACCCATTTCATTGCACAGAGAATGATTCAGGCAAAGCGTAACTTTTTCTTCGTTTACTCTTCTGGTAGAGCAGAGATCCGGGCACGGTGCGGTAAATCCACAGCAGTCATGCAGCTCAAGAAGCTTCTTGATCAGGACATGTGCTCTGCAGGATTTTGCCAGATGCTCCTGTTCGATTGTGCAGTCATCTGCATTTGCGATCAGATCTGCCGCCATCTGCTCTGCTTCTTTAATATCTTCTTCTGTCACGTTCGGTGTATCCATACGTCCCGGCGTGGTGTAGTTGCCGCCTTCCGGAAGCGGATTTAAGTAATCCATAAACTCGTGTACGTTGATGAAACGGAAATGCGTACCGAATTTCTGGGTTGCCATATCCAGAGAAACAAATGTATCGTTTCCGCTCTTGGACGCGTTGGAATCAAAACGTACTGCACAAAGAACTTTCGCTTCTTTTAATGCTTTGCGCACACGGAGCACTCGCATCAGCTGTGCAACGCCGTCCCATGTCAGCGGTGCATAGCACTCGATCCCTCTTGCACGGATCGAAGCAGTTACTGCAGTCAGATCACAGCAGGTATACGGATCCTGAATCACCGGTTTTTTCGTCCGCTCAGCCAGCTCGATCACCAGACCGGAACGGGCGATACCGCCGGAGATCATAAACGCATCGATCTCACCTTCCGGATCTTTTGTCATAGCGTCAAAAGCTTCTTCCGGAACAACCCAGTTGTCGTGGCATGGCAGGAATACTTCTTCCATTAAATGAACTGCATCCGGCATTGCTGCTTTGACATCCTCAAAGAATTTTGTCTTCAGCTCCTGTGCCAGAATTGCTTCATATTCCGGCGTCAGCGCTTCTCCTTTTGCAAATCTGCAAGGACCTTCATAATAATAATTATGCTGCAGTCCCAGGAAAATCGGTTTCACGTTCAGTTTGACATCCAATCCTCTTTTAATCATGTTCTCCTCCTTCGCCAATTAAGACTTCCTTCGTATCAAAAAGCTGTCAACTACAGAATATTTGATTTCAGGTTTCTTTTCATCGGCATCACTTCCAAGAATCATTTCAGCCATTACAATAATCTGATATTAGGCTTTTCTAACCGCCGCCAATACCACACCGCTTTTTCCCGCCCAGTCATTATGCCTATCCTCTTCATAGGAGAACACTTTGATCTATTTCTGTTCTGAATCTGTACGATATTACATGCGATAACAGTCGCTTTGCCCCACCAGATTTATAATATCGGATTCTATTCCCATATATTGTTTGTTTGCACATTATATGATGATGTATTTTATGATTTCATACATTTTATATCGCATTTTTACTTATCCTCTGTTAAACCATTCTATTCTCTGTTAAAATTAGTGTGATGATTTACAATTCGAAGGAGGCGTTATGGACCATATTTTCACTTTATCCTTAAAACTACTGATTCACGATCTGAATGCAGCATACGAGAATAGTCTGTTATACGAAAAAAACCCTCATTTTTCTGAAGTCGAGCTTTATACCTCTTCCCAAAAATGGACTCCTTCTCACCTTGTTGTCGGAATGTTGAGCGAAATTCTGCCCATTTCAGACATTCATCCAAATATATGCTTTTTATGCATCAGGGATCGCTTCGCAGACGAAGAAGAAACAACACGAAAAAAAAGAAATATTCTTACGCTAACGACAAACAAAAAACTGCATCAGGTATTCAACGAGATTCTGTCTATCTTTGCCCGTTACCGCGAATGGGATATGCAAATGCATTTATCCGTCGTATCAAATCAGGGGATTCAGCCTCTGGTCGATCTGACAGAGAATGTGATCGGCAATCACATCGACATCATGGATGCCACCTTCAAGTTGCTGGGGTATACAAGAAATATCGAACTGGATGATCCAATCACAGAGAGACTGATCGCACAGGGATATCATTCCGATGAAACCATGAAGCAGTTTCTGGATCTGAGAAGATTTGAAGAATTTGAAAAAGGAAATGACATTATCGTATCGGATGACTTCAAGCTTTGTAAATATGTAACGATCAAACGGGTCTTCCACGCAAACCAAAAGCCTTCCATGTACGTTGTCATGCACTGCAATCACAGAGAGGCGGATGACAGTCTGCTGGATCTGTTCAGGATCTTTTTGCACTATATGGAACATTACGCCGGGCTGGAACACCTTCACCCATCTGCATTTGCTGCCTCTGCGCAATACCTCCAAAGTCTTTTGGACGGATCGATCAGCAATATGGATGAGGCGATCTCAAGAGCATCTCTTGCTACCATTCCATTCCAGCAGGACTATCAGATATATGTATTATCATTTGAAGACCATTTCAATACACCGCTCGCAAAACTGAGCGCTGACATCAACGAGAATCTGCTGTTTTCTTATATCGTGGTGTATCACCGCAGGATTGTCATTCTACACAATCGAAAAGAAAAGACTGCTTCCTCCGCGACAGTCCGCGCAACACTGGAAAAACATATGCAGCGCTATCCTTGTATCATCGGAATCAGCAATCCGTTTTCAAACTTATGGGAAGTACGAAATGGATATGAACAAGCCGGCTGTGCAATAGAATACGGTGCTCATATCATATCTGCAAGCGCATCTTCTCAGAACAATCCTGTTCAATTCTTTCATTTTGAAGATTGCTTGCTGACACTGCTGGTCACAAAGAGCTGCAACAGCTCTCCTAACCTGTTTAAAAACAGCTCCATTTTTCAACACATCCAGTTAATCCTGGACTATGACAACGAACATGGAAGCCAGCTGTTCAGAACGCTATCCGTATTTCTGAACACAGGAAAGAAGGCAACCGAGACCAGTCAGATCCTGCATATGCACAGGAACACAGTCCTGTATCACATTGAAAAGATCGAACAGATTCTTAGTGTCTCCCTTAACGACCCGGAAACCATTGCCAAGCTTTATCTCGGTGTCAAAACATGGGAATCCGGCATGACGCAGATCATTTGACTCTTACCAGTCAGAATCCCAGTCTGTGTCCCAGCCGGAGTCCCAGCTGTCATAATCATAGCCGCTGTCCCAATCAGAATCCCAGCCGGAGTCCCAACTCGAATCATCACTCCAGTAGGAATCGGAAGAGCTGTCATAATCATCAGGGGAATACCAGCTGTCGCCATAGCTGTCGTAATCGTCATAATCATAACCGCTGTCGTAATAAATGGGCACCGGATAATAGGAATTATAACTGCTGTGCGTGTGCAATGCCGCACCCCGCAGCGCATAGATCATGATCAGGATAAAAATGATCAGATAGATCGTGCCGCGCGGTGTAAACAGATTCCCAAAGAATCCCTTTTTCCGGCCGGAGGAATGGTGGGGCGTTCCCGATGCGCTTTGCTGCCTGCTGCCCTTCGGCGTTACATTGCCGGCCGCGATCTGCTTCGACCGTTCTTCGACAAATTTCTGATAGATTTCATTAACCGCATACGCCTCATCCGTTCCCTGGTAGCGTACTGCGCGGGATCCGTCACTTTTGTTCTTATAAACGGTCACCAGACCGTTTTCATCTTTATAGATTCCAAACGCACGCGCATCTTTGACATCTTTTCCGATAAAAAACCTGGTCTTGGATTCACTGATCCCGTTTGCCACAAAAAACGCCGACAGTTCTTCTATCGTTTTGGGCACGCCCTTTGCAGTCCGCTCAATATGCTGATTCGGCGCTCCGCAATGCGGGCAGTTTTCATCTGTGCTGTTCATATTGTTGCCACAGTAATCACATGTAATCTTCACAGCGAATATCTTCCTTCCATTTGTTTACGACACATCTTTATCAATTACAATTATTGCACCGCTTCCCGGATTGTACAACCGAAAAAGCATTTCGTTTGAAAATAAAAACCCTCCCGCAGATGCTCTCAAACAAGAAACATTTGCCGAAGGGTTTGGGGAATAAAGTATATTCTAAGAAAACTTCGTTTTTCTCAACCGTTGTGTGCCAGGGATTTGAATTCATATCCGATCCACTTTGCAAAAAATGCGATCGTCACACCGCCTGTTGCCAGGAAAAACGCCAATACCACAACTGTTAATAACATGTTCAACATAACTACATCCTCCTTTCATCAAACGATGATCTATCTGCAATCCTGCTTGCAGGTTTTCTTCTTTTCGCCCTCATTGTATGCATTTTTTAGTAAAAAGTAAAACGATAAAATATTTTCATGGTGATAAGTGTTGCTTGTCGCCATTTTCATGCTATAATTCTCTAGGAAAGTATCAGATTTTGAGTAGATCAAAAAAGCAGATCCAGTGAGGAACTGGACCTGCTCAAAATGTGATTCTTTCTAATTGTACCAATTCGCGGACGGATCAGCCGTTACCTGAAAGCATATGGGGATAGTATCCGTCAGAGTTCCTTGAAAAGATGGCAGAACCCTTTGCTTTGAGACATTTAGAGACATCGGATTCTGTATAACGATCGTTTCCGGACATGGCAAACAGACCTTCTTTGCAGAAGATCTCAGAATGATATCCGGTTACATGCCTGTTATCCTGTTGCCGCACGTATCCTTCCGACAGACTGCATATGGCTGCATCCGCATTCCGGACAGATCTTTATATCGATCTTCCAGACGGCGAGCAGGAGTTCTGCGGTCGACATCCCGGAATAGAGACGATTGAACCTATGAGTTCCCTGGATGCGGCAGATCAGTTTCAGGTTCTTTGACTTCATACGGTTGTTGAGGAAGCCGTAATAACGGATCTTCTGGAAGCCGGATGGGAGGACATGCATCAGGAACCTGCGTATGAACTCTTCATGCGTCAGGACGATCACACGCCTTGGATAGCCGGGCGTTTTGGCTCTTGCTGAAAATGATACCTGGGTATCAGTTATGGAAAGGAGCCTGCTGTTTGCAATGGCGATCTTATGTGTATACCTTCCAAGGTATTCGATGGCGTTGCCAAAGCCGTTAAAGGTCTCTTTTATGAACGGACACCAGTCCTTTTTGTAGAGTTTATCCCGGAAAGCACTCCACTCATAAGAATTGGCCAGCTTTCTGCAGGATGCAGAAAAAGAAAGAGATCTGTCTTGATACAGTCTGTTCAGTTCGGAAAGAAACTTTCCCTTGAACTTATCTCTGAGGACATGGACCGGGATAAAGAAGCTGCAGCGTGACATCCGGATCTTATGATCCTTTGTCAGACCGCCGCCAGAGATGATGCAGTGCATATGGACATGATAGTTCAGTTCCTGGTCCCAGGTATGGAGCACCTGGATGATGCCGGGGACAGCACCGAGATATCTCGGGTCAGCGGAGAGTTCTAAAAGCGTCTGTGCACAGCAGCGGTGGAACAGGCCGTAGAGAAGCTTCTGGTTGCAGTAGATCAGGGGATTGAGCTCATGCGGGAGCGTAAAGACGACATGGAAATACGGGGCGCTGATCACTTCGGAGCGCCTCGCGTCGACCCAGAGCTCTTTCTTAACGGCCTGGCAGTTCGGACAGTTACGGTCACGACAGGAGTTGTTGTGGAATTCTGTGTGGCCGCAGTCAGGGCAGACGCTGACGTTCATACCAAGCTTTCCTGTTTTACAGTTGAGGATCGCACGGGAAGCTTTCTGCTGAACCTCTGACTGATAGTGCCCGGAAGCACAGTAATCCTCATAAGAGAGTTCCCAGATCTGCCGGATGTTAGGGGAAACCATCAGGAATCACCTCCCATCAGGTCAAAGGGACTGACAGCGGCGGAAGTGGAAGTGAGCGCGAGATGGACATAGATCGTCGTAGAGGTCAGAGACTTATGCCCCATCAGGGTCTTAATGGTCATGAGATCAACGCCGTTCTCATAAAGATGCGTGCCAAAGGCATGGCGGAACGAATGACAGGTCAGACGTTTCGGCCAGCCGAGCGCTTCCTCGTGCTCGTGGATGTGGCGTGATAAAAAGAAGGTATCGATGGGCCTGGAAGGATCACGCTGCTTTGGGAAGAGCCATCCGGTCGGTTTCCCGCATTCGAACCAGTACTGCGTAAGGATGTCAAGAGCCTCTTTTGAGAGGACCGCAAATCTGTCGGAACGGTTCTTGCCATGAGTGATGTGGATCCGCATATGCCTGCGTTGGATATCCTCATAACGCAGATGGCAGACTTCGCCGATCCGGAGGCCTGCGGAATACATGACAGCGACCATAGCCTTTGTTTTAATATCAGGTATAGAGGAGATAAAAGCCTTCACCTCTTCCTGTGAAGGGACAAAAGGAAGGTAGGTATCGAACTTACGCATAGGAACCTGCGTCGCATCCCAGGGTTTGTGCAGAACGTATAGTGTGAAGAAACGGATCTGAGCGATGGCGGTATTGATGGTCCTGTCTGAAAGACCGCGTTCTTTCTGCAGAGTATCAAGGAACCTGATGATATCAGAGTACCCGACCTGGGAAGGATACTTGTGAAGCGTAGCGGAGATGAATTCCAGATACGCGGAGATATATGTGCAGTATGACATCATGGTATGATCTGTCAGACCACGAAGTGCGATCATCTTTTTGTAACGTTTTAAATAATCCATAGAAAACCTCCTGAAAGCATGTGAACGGTAACATCTGTCCTCATGGAGGAGATCTGGGAAAAAGAAATATTTTGTTGTTGAGTATCCGGATAAGTGATAGACTGAACATGAGTAGTGGCTTTTGCTTATGGTTTTAGTAGGGGTACTTAAACGATAAGATAAAAAAACAAAAACCGCTACTTTTTTTATGCACTAGCGGGAAAATGCGTGCGTACGGCTAGCCGTCGCGCTAGCGACTTGGTACAAT
>CADBRG010000098.1 GCA_902797015.1 uncultured Lachnospiraceae bacterium | reverse complement strand
CACTGGCTTACGGCGCAGGTATCGGCGGCGCAAGAGCAGGCCTTCTGGAGACAACCTTCCGGATCGAGACCGAGACAGACCTCTTCGGTGAGCAGGCAGTTCTTTGCGGTGGTGTATGCGCTCTGATGCAGGCAGGCTTCGAAACTCTGACCGAGGCTGGTTATGATCCGCGTAATGCATACTTCGAGTGTGTACATGAGATGAAGCTGATCGTTGACCTGATCTATCAGTCAGGTTTCGCAGGCATGCGTTATTCTATCTCCAATACTGCTGAGTATGGCGATTATATTACCGGACCGAAAATCATTACAGATGAGACCAAGAAGGCTATGAAGAAGGTTCTGGCTGACATTCAGGATGGTACCTTCGCAAAAGAATTCCTTCTGGATATGTCTGATGCAGGTAAGCAGGTACACTTCCGCGCAATGCGTAAGCTGGCTGCAGAGTCAGAAGTAGAGAAGGTTGGTAAAGAGATCCGCCAGATGTACAGCTGGAGCAACGAGGATAAACTGATCAACAACTAAAGCGCATAAGCGTCCGCGCAAAGACGTAGGAGCGCGAGAGTGCGTAGCACGGAGCGATCCGTAAGCTTATGCGCACAAAATGAATACCAACGGGACTGCGTTTTTACGCAGCCCCGTTTTCATGATTGTATGGAGGAAGAGTTTTTATGGGAATGACAATGACACAAAAAATCCTTGCCGCACATGCCGGACTTGATCATGTAGAGGCCGGACAGCTGATCGAGGCGAGACTTGATCTGGTGCTCGGCAATGATATCACATCACCGGTTGCGATCCATGAGATTGAGAAAATGAACGTGGATGGCGTATTTGACAAGGATAAGATCGCTCTTGTAATGGATCATTTTGTGCCGAATAAGGATATTAAATCTGCAGAGCATACAAAATGCGTTCGTGAGTTTGCATGCAAGCATCAGGTGACGAATTTCTTTGATGTCGGAAAGATGGGTATCGAGCATGCACTGCTTCCGGAGCAGGGGCTTGTAACAGCAGGCGATGTAGTCATTGGTGCAGATTCCCATACCTGTACATATGGTGCGCTTGGCGCATTTTCCACAGGCGTCGGCAGTACGGATATGGCGGCCGGCATGGCGACCGGAAAGGCATGGTTTAAAGTGCCGCAGGCGATCCGTTTTGTACTGACCGGAAAGCCGGCCAAATGGATCAGCGGAAAGGACATCATCCTGCATATCATCGGCATGATCGGTGTGGATGGCGCACTGTATCAGTCTATGGAATTTACGGGAGACGGCATTCAGTATCTGACAATGGATGATCGTTTCACGATCGCCAATATGGCAATTGAGGCAGGCGGAAAGAACGGTATCTTCCCGGTAGACGATGTGACGATCGAATATTTGAAGGATCACTGTGACCGTGAATACCAGGCGTTTGCAGCGGATGAGGATGCAGAATATGCCGCAGAATACACGATCGATCTGTCTGCGTTAAAACCGACGGTTTCCTTCCCGCATCTTCCGGAAAATACCCGTACCTTTGATGAGATCGACGAAGTGCCGATCGATCAGGTCGTGATCGGATCCTGTACGAACGGTCATATTTCCGATCTGCGTATCGCAGCAGAGATTCTGGAAGGCAAAAAAGTAGCGGACCGCGTTCGCTGCATCATCATTCCGGCGACACAGACCATTTATCTGGAGGCAATGGAAGCAGGCTATCTGAGAACCTTTATCGAAGCCGGTGCGATCGTAAGCACCCCGACCTGCGGCCCGTGCCTGGGCGGATACATGGGCGTTCTGGCAGAGGGCGAGCGCTGTGTATCTACGACCAACCGGAACTTTGTCGGCAGAATGGGACATGTTGATTCAGAAGTATATCTTGCAAGCCCGGCCGTTGCAGCAGCAAGTGCCGTGACAGGTAAGATCAGCAGCCCGGAAGAACTGTAACAGGAGGAACGCCAATGAAAGCAGCAAGCGGAAGAGTATTTAAATATGGTGATAACGTCGATACAGATGTCATCATCCCTGCAAGATATCTGAACTCGTCAGATCCAAAGGAACTGGCAACGCATTGTATGGAAGACATTGATATTGATTTTGTGAAAAACGTGCATGAAGGTGATATCATGGTCGCAGCGAAAAACTTTGGATGCGGTTCTTCAAGAGAACATGCGCCGATCGCGATCAAGGCATCCGGTATCAGCTGTGTGATCGCAGAGACCTTTGCACGGATCTTTTATCGCAACTCGATCAATATCGGTCTGCCGATCATCGAGTGTCCGGAAGCAGCACAGGCGATTCAGGCAGGAGATGAGGTCGAGGTGGATTTTGACAGCGGCGTCATTACAGATAAGACAACAGGACAGTCTTTCCAGGGACAGGCATTCCCGCCGTTCATGCAGAAGATCATCGCATGCGAAGGACTGGTTAATTATATTAACAGCGAGGGAAAATAATGGAGATCATGTATAAAAACACGCGGGATGCGGCTGAAGTCGTAACAGCATCACAGGCAATCTTAAACGGCCTGGCAAATAAGAGCGGACTCTATGTTCCGACAGAGATCCCGAAGCTTGATGTTCCGATGGAAGAGCTCTCGGAGATGTCCTACCAGGAGATCGCATATGAAGTGATGAGCCGGTTTTTTACTGATTTTACCGAAGAGGAATTAAAGACCTGTATCGCGCGGGCTTATGATGAGAAATTTGACACACCGAATATTGCAGCGCTGAAGGTTGCAGGACGGGCTTGCTTTTTAGAGCTGTTCCACGGTGCGACCGTTGCGTTTAAGGATATGGCACTTTCGATTCTGCCGCATCTGATGATCACAGCTGCAAGAAAGAATCAGGCAAAGGAAGACATCGTGATCCTGACTGCAACCTCCGGTGATACCGGAAAAGCGGCACTTGCAGGATTTGCCGGTGTAGAAGGCACCAAGATCATTGTTTTCTATCCGAAAGACGGTGTCAGCCCGATCCAGAAAAAGCAGATGGTCACACAGGTCGGTGACAATACCCTGGTTGTCGGTATCGACGGAAACTTTGACGAAGCACAGACCGGTGTCAAGAAGATGTTTTCCGATGCAGCGATGAACCGGGAGCTCGCAGAGCACGGTTTCCGTTTTTCGTCAGCGAATTCGATCAATGTCGGTCGTTTGATCCCGCAGGTCGTTTACTATGTTTACGCATATGCAAAGCTGTTCAGAAACGGAAAGGTTTCTCCGGGTGAGAAGATCAATATCGTGGTTCCGACCGGAAACTTTGGCAATATCCTTGCAGCATTTTATGCGAAAGAGATGGGGCTGCCGGTTGCAAAGCTGATCTGCGCTTCAAATGAGAACAAGGTATTATATGATTTCTTTACAACAGGCGAGTATGACCGGAATCGTCCGTTCATCCTGACATCTTCCCCGTCGATGGATATCCTGATCTCTAGCAACTTAGAGAGACTGATCTATCGTATTTGCGGAGAGGACAGCGAAAAGAATGCAGCCCTGATGGAAGAGCTTTCCGCAACGGGTAAATATACGATCACGGAAGAGATGAAAGCGGGCTTATCCGTATTCTACGGCAACTATGCATCGGAAGAGGAGACGAAAGATACGATCCGCAAGATGTATGAGGAGAATGGTTATGTCATGGATCCGCATACGGCAGTTGCCGCATGTGTTTATGAGAAATACCGTGCCGAGACAGGAGACGATTCGGTTACCGTGATCGCTTCAACCGCAAGTCCGTACAAGTTTACAAAGAGTGTTATGGAAGCGATTGAGCCGTCCAATACGGAAAATGATGACTTTAAGCTGGCAGACAGACTGGCTGAGCTTTCCGGTGTTGCGATTCCGCAGGCAATCGCAGGAATTAGAACGGCTGAAGTTCTCCACACAAAAACCTGTGCGGTTGATGAGATGCCGGAGACAGTACGAAACTTCCTCTGGCAGTAATCATATATTTTATTAAATTTGTAGTGTGACACTTGAAACAACAGGGGTTTTCTTTTAGAATATAATCAGAGAACAGGAAATTCCTGAAATGTGCGATAATCCTGCTATTTTGAACCTACATTTTTTCTTTGGGAATCCCAATTGCTGTCGGGATGTCATGCCTCCATCGAGTGGACGGCAGAACGGCGGCTGCGGAAGCCCACCTGGCGTAAGCTAGGCGTCAAAATGCGGGACCGGCATTTCGGGGTTCCTGTTTTATATGTTTTTATGGATTACAGAGCGCTAATTAATTTTTTCGGGAGAAAAATAAAAGAAGATAACATCAGCGCATACGCGGCACAGGCGGCATTGTTCATCATCATGTCGATCATCCCGTTTCTGCTGGTGTTTCTTGCGTTAATCCGATTTACACCGGTGACAGAGGATATGGTATTTACCGTCATCCATCTGATCCTGCCGAATTCGGTGTCGCCATGGATCGAATCCCTGGTTGACGAGGTTTACCACAATTCGGTCAAGGTGGTTTGGATTGCGCTTATTTTTGGTATTTATTCTTCTGCGAAGTGTATTCACAGTCTTCGCAACGGACTGAATACCGTTTACGGGATCCGGGAGACCAGAAACTGGTTTAAGCTGCGTGCAAGAGCGATGCTTGAGACGTTTGCACTGATCTGGCTGATCGTTTTATCGCTGCTTCTGGTCGTGTTTGGAAAGCGGATTCAGAGCCTGGTGGCTCATAATCTTCCAGGAATTGAAAATATAACAAATGTGCTGATCGAGGGACGACTGGTGATCATGTTCTTTTTCCTGATCATCGTCTTTACCTTCATCTACCGATTCCTGCCGAACCGGAATGCGACCTTTCGCAGTCAGCTGGTAGGCGCAGTCGGGTGTGCGATTGCCTGGTACTTTTTTACCTTTGGCATGTCGTTCGTACTGAATCTGGTAGATGGGTTTTCCCTTTACGGCAGCCTGGCTACGATCGTTATGGTCATGTTCTGGCTGTATATATGTATGTCGATCTTTCTGATCTGTGGAGAGATCAACAACGCGTTTGAGATGATTGTCGCGGAATTCAAAATGGAACGGGCAAGACGAAAACGGAAAACTGCAGGTGAATCCGGCAAAATAGAGAATGGAGAATTGTGATGAAAGAAAAACTGAAAGAATTGCGGGAGCGTGCGATCGCCCAGATCGAGGCAGCACAGGATCCGGAAAAGCTCAATGAGATCAGGGTTGCATTCCTTGGCAAAAAGGGCGAGCTGAAAAACATCATGAAGGGTATGAAGGACCTTTCGCCTGAGGAGCGTCCACAGTTCGGCCAAATGGTCAATGATGCGAGAGAAGCAATCGAAAAACGTATAGAGGAAGTAGGACGTGCTGCAGAAAAGCGTTTGATGGAAAAGCGGCTTGCTGCAGAAACGATCGATGTAACCCTGCCCGGAAAACGAACACAGGCAGGACATCTTCATCCGAACAGCATCGCACTCAGAGAGTTAGAGAAGATTTTCATCGGTATGGGATATGAGGTCGTTGACGGACCGGAGATCGAATATGACTATTATAACTTTGAGGCTCTGAATATCCCGGACAACCATCCGGCAAAGGATGAGCAGGATACCTTCTATATCAATGACAAGATCCTGCTTCGTACGCAGACATCATCCGTTCAGATCCGTATGATGGAGCAGGGACATCTGCCGATCCGTATGATCGCACCGGGCAGAGTGTTCCGTTCTGATGAAGTGGATGCGACACATTCTCCGTCCTTCCATCAGGTAGAGGGCCTTGTGATCGACAAGGGACTGACGCTTGCAGATCTGAAGGGAACGCTGGATACCTTTGCAAAAGAACTGTTCGGCGAAGAGACAAAGGTCAAATTCAGACCGCATCACTTCCCGTTTACGGAGCCGAGTGCCGAAATGGATGTTTCCTGCTTCAAGTGCGGCGGAAAGGGCTGCCGCTTCTGCAAGGGCGAAGGCTGGATCGAGATCTTAGGCTGCGGCATGGTGCACCCGCATGTGCTGGAGATGGCGGGCATTGACCCGAAAGAGTACAGCGGCTTTGCGTTCGGTATCGGACTGGAGCGTATTGCGCTTCTGAAGTACGAGATTGACGATATGCGGCTTTTGTATGAGAATGACATCAGATTCTTGAAACAGTTTTAGGTAAAGGAGAAAACCATGGTTGCTTCATATAAATGGATCCAGAGCTATGTTCCGGGCCTGGACGCAGATGCGGAAACATTCCGCAACGCGATGACGCTTTCCGGTTCTAAGGTGGAAGGCTTTGAAAAGCTTGACGCAGACTTAGACAAGATCGTGATCGGACAGATCAAAAAGATTGAAAAACATCCCGATGCAGATAAGCTGGTGGTTTGCCAGGTTGATATCGGCGATGAGGTAGTACAGATCGTAACCGGTGCTACGAACGTATTTGAGGGCGCAAAGCTTCCGGTCGTTCTGGCAGGCGGACGTGTTGCGGGAAGCCATGACGGTACGATGGTAGAAGGCGGCATTAAGATCAAAAAAGGAAAGCTGCGCGGCGTGGAATCAGACGGTATGATGTGCTCGATCGAAGAGCTTGGTTCTACGAGAGATTACTATCCGGCAGCAGCAGAAGACGGCATCTATATCCTGCCGGAAAATGCGCCGATCGGAGAGAGCGCGATCACATATCTCGGCAGAGATGATGTTGTGTTTGAGTTTGAGATTACTTCAAACCGTGTGGACTGCTATTCGGTTCTTGGAATTGCAAGAGAGGCAGCAGCGACATTCGGAAAAGAATTCTGCATGCCGCAGGTAAAAGAAGCCGGTGATTCCAGAGACGTGGATCAGTATATCAAGGTTACCGTAAAAGACGAGGAGCTTTGCCCGCGTTTTACGGCCCGTGTTGTAAAAAATGTAAAGATCGCACCGTCACCGGCATGGATGCAGCATCGTCTGGCTTCACACGGTATCCGTCCGATCAACAATATCGTTGATATCACGAACTACGTCATGGAAGAGTTCGGACAGCCGATGCATGCTTATGATATGGATACGATCGCAGGAAACGAGATCGTGGTACGTCGTGCGCAGGAAGGGGAGACCTTTGTCACCCTTGACGGTCAGGAGAGAAAGCTTGACGAGACGATGCTGATGATCTGCGACGGAGAAAAACCGATCGGTCTTGCCGGAATCATGGGTGGTGAAAACTCCATGATCACGGATGATGTACATACGATGCTGTTTGAAGCAGCATGCTTTAACGGAACCAATGTCCGCCTTTCCAGCAAAAAGGTGGGACTGCGTACAGATGCCTCTTCGAAATTTGAAAAGGGACTTGATCCGAATCTGGCGATCGAGGCGATCAACCGTGCCTGTGAGCTCGTAGAAGAGCTTGGCTGCGGCGAAGTGGTTGACGGTGTAGTAGATGTACATACTCCGCTTCCGGGCGGTCACGAAATCCCGTTTGATCCGGATGGGATCAATGGACTTCTCGGTATTGACATTTCCGAAGAGGAGATGATCGAATATCTGCACAGAGTGGAACTTGAAGTAGACAGGGAGAGACGTCTTGTTATTGCGCCGTCCTGGCGTCAGGATATGCTGCGTGAGGCAGATGTTGCAGAGGAAGTGGCAAGATTCTACGGATATGACAAGATCCCGATGACGCTGCCGTCCGGTGAAGCGACTGCAGGTAAGCTTTCCTATCCGAGAAGTGTAGAGCGTCTGGTCAGAGAAGCGGCGGAGATCGCAGGATTCTCTGAGGCAATGACCTATTCCTTCGAAAGCCCGAAGGTATTTGACAGACTGCTGCTTCCGGCAGACAGTCCGCTTCGTGAGGCGATCACGATCGCAAACCCGCTTGGTGAGGATTATTCCATCATGCGGACCATTTCACTCAATGGCATGCTGACATCACTGGGAACAAACTACAGCCACCGCAATAAAGCCGTGCGCCTGTTTGAAGCTGCAAACATCTATATCCCGAAGGCACTGCCGCTGACAGAGCTTCCGGATGAGCGGATGCAGATCACATTCGGTATGTACGGATGTGGTGACTTCTTCAACATGAAGGGCGTGCTGGAAGACGTGTTTACACGCTGTGGTGTGAAGAACCGCCGGACTTACGATCCGACAGAGAAAAAGCCGTTCTTCCATCCGGGCAGACAGGCTGATGTTTTTGTGGGAGATCAGAAGGTTGCATACCTTGGCGAAGTCCATCCTCTCGTTGCGCAGGATTACGGGATCAAGACCCGTGCCTATATCGCAGTGATCGATCTGCCGGCACTGATGCCGTTTGTGACATTTGATAAAAAGTATGCGGGACTCGCGAAGTTCCCGGCTGTTAACCGTGACCTCAGTATGGTCGTTCCAAAAGAAGTATCAGCGGGACAGATTGAGACGGTTTTCCTGCAGCGCGGCGGAAAGATCTTAGAGAGCATTGAACTGTTTGATATTTATGAAGGCGAACAGATCGAGGCGGGCTTTAAGTCAATGGCATATAAGCTTGTGTTCCGTGCACCGGACCGCACACTTGAGGAAAATGATATCACGGCAGCCTTGAAGAAGATTATGAATGGACTGGAGGGGCTCGGAATCGAGCTGCGTTCCTGATGGATGTAAAAGACTTTTCCTATGAACTGCCAAAAGAGCTGATCGCACAGGATCCTTTAGAGGATCGTTCTTCTTCGAGACTGATGCTCCTTGATAAGGTGACAGGAGAGACAGGCGAAGCGCAGTTTAAGGATATTGTCTCATATCTTTCCGAAGGGGACTGCCTTGTCCTGAATAATACTAAGGTCATCCCGGCCAGACTGTTTGGTGTCCGCAAGGAGACCGGCGGTCATGTCGAGATCCTGCTTTTGAAGCGGGAGGCGGATGATGTGTGGGAAACACTTGCCAGACCCGGCAAAAAGGTGCGACCGGGGACCAGGCTGGTCTTTGGAGACGGACTGCTGGAAGCTGAGGTTCTGGAAGTGGTTGAGGATGGCAACAGAAGGATCCGCTTCTATTATGATGGGATCTTTGAGGAGGTATTGGACCAGCTCGGTGAAATGCCTCTGCCGCCTTATATTACACATAAGCTGAAAGAAAAAAACCGCTACCAGACGGTTTATGCGAAGTATGACGGTTCCGCGGCGGCGCCGACAGCAGGTCTGCATTTCACGCCGGAACTCTTAGAAGAAATCCGGGAAAAAGGAATCCGGATCGCAGAGGTAACGCTTCATGTCGGCCTTGGCACATTCCGCCCTGTTAAGGTGGAAAACGTGACCGATCATCATATGCATTCGGAGTATTATGAGATCACAAAAGAGGCTGCGGATACGATCAATGAAGTAAAGGAAAACGGCGGACGGATCATCTGTGTCGGAACGACCAGCTGCAGAACGCTCGAGTCGGCAGCGGATGATGATGGGCATCTGGCTCCTTGCAGCGGCTGGACGGATATTTTCATCTATCCGGGATACCGCTTTAAGATCATGGATGCACTGATCACAAACTTCCATCTGCCGGAGTCAACGTTATTGATGTTGGTTTCCGCATTTGCGGGGCGGGAGCATGTCCTTGCAGCTTATGAAAAAGCCGTAGAAGAGAAGTTTCGGTTCTTCTCATTCGGAGATGCGATGTTCATTAGATAACAGAATTATAGCGGGAGAACAGTACCGGGTATGCTTACCCGATATTGTCTCCCGCTTTTTTTATTTCTGCCGGATCGCGTCGATCAGCAGATAGATTCCAAGGATGATCGCAAGAACATAACCGACGACACCGAGTGCCGGTATGCCGAAGAGCCGTCCCTTCATGTCGGTCAGACAGATCAGACTGGATGCGATCAGAAGAGAAGCATCGATCAGTGCAATGATCGCACGGTTCATCAGAGAGTTAACGTTTTTGACAAACTCTGGGGAATCGGAGATCTGCACGTTTAACTTGGTCTGCCCGCGGACAGTCATTTTCATAAAGTCGATGATGCTGCCGGGTAGATCCACGGTCTTTTTCATGACATGCATGGCTTCGAGCTGTTTGAGTTTCAGATCGTCCTTTAATCCCTTCAGAGTGAAAGATTCCTGTTTGACATATTTTGTAAAGACACCAAGAAAGTCAAGTTTAGGAGATATTTCTTTGACAACACTCTCAATCGTGATCACACCGCGCACGAGCATCGTAAGGCCTTTGGGTAACCGGATGTGATGACGTTGTAAGATCTGCTTGATATCATCGGAGATCTCCTGAAGCTTCAGATTTTTAAAATCCATTTTTGCATAACGGGAGACGAACATATCAAGATCAGAATAGAGTGCGTTCTGATCGACTTCTCCATGAATGTCACCGATTGAGAGGATGACATCTTTCAGTTCATAAACATCTCCGAAAGCGATCGCTTCCACAGCTGTGGAAAACAGGGAACGGTCACGCTCTGTTAATTCCCCCATCATGCCGAGATCCATCCAGACGATTTTTTTGTCACGGATCGAAAT
>CADBRG010000097.1 GCA_902797015.1 uncultured Lachnospiraceae bacterium | reverse complement strand
GGTACGGATTCTGAGTGCTTCAGTGGCATAGACCGTCTCCGGCAGATCCTCTGTCTGTTCCGCAACGGCTTCTTCTGCCGGTGCTGCTTCCTCAGCAGGCGCGGTCTCTTCTGCAGGAGCTGCTTCTGTCGCCGCATCCGCTTCTGCCGCTGCATCTACTGTGGCATCTGCTCCGCCTGCAGCTGCCGCTGCTGCGCTCTTAATCGCTGCATCATTGTCTGTCTGCCATTTGGCTACCGCATCATCAAGTGCTTTTTTAGCGGCTACAAAGGTCTCATCGGCAGCTGCTGCAGTCTGTTCTTCTGTCGCTGCAGCCAAAAGTCCCTGAACCGTTTCGCCATTAATGAAATCATTGATGGCCTGCTCTACTGCCGGATCCGTCTGTGTCACATGATATGTCCGGTTGAATTCGCCATATGCATTTTCAATCAGATAAATGCCATCTGCATTCTTTTTAATATAGAAGACAGAGACTTCCGCATTCTGGGTTTCCGTGCCCGCATACTTTACATGATCTGTAACGGTAACCAGATAAGAATCCTCTTCCGGTCCTTCCGAACGCTGACAAAGGATATCGTTGTAACTCTCAATATAGTCACTCTTTGCCTTGATCAGTCCTTTTTCCAGATCCGTCATGTTTTCCGCATAGGTGTCAAGCACCTCGATCTCACCGGATGCACATGCAGAATAATAGTTTGTGATCAGTGCGCTGATGTTCTCGTCGACAACCAGTTCTTCCTGCTCAAGCTGTTCTTCTGCTACTTCCTCTGCCTTTTGCTCTTCCATCTTGTTCTGATAGAACTTAAAGCCAATGAAAGCGACAATCGCGAGGATGATGATGATCACAATGATCGTCGGACCGCGGCGTTTTCTGTTGCGTGCCATTTTCGCACGCTTTCGATCTGTCGTGTCCGCATTTCTTCTGTCTGTTTTTGCACGAGGTGTTCCCTTTTCCACCTCCACAGGCTCAGCTGTCATGGTCTTGTCCAAAACCGTTTCTTCGGAAACAAACTCGAAGTCATCGTCCGGTTCCACCAGGCCTTCCTCAGCGAAATCTGTGATCTCCGGAACTTCCGTTTCCGTGATCTCTGCCTGCTCAGCCGCTTCGACAGCTGCTTCTGTTTCCTCTGCAAAATCTGTCGTCTCAGCTTCTGCCTGCTCTGAAAGCGTTTCTGTCACTTCTTCTGCTGCCTCATTCACACTTTCCGCAAGGTCGTCTTCATTCTTCTTTTGCTCCAAAAACGGATCCATCTCTTCCGGATCCACAATATTCTGTTTTTCTGCCGGTTCTGTGGCCGGCGTATTTTTTTTGTTTCTTCTTCCGAATGCCATAGGACCTCCTACATTTCATATACTGTTTCATCCACTGCCATGGCCAATAGTAACCATTCAGTTCCTAGATAACTTACAAATTATAACATGATTTTGGTAAATGTAAAATGAAATTTGCCCCCGAACGTATTTGTTCGAGGGCTTTTATAATTTCTTAATACTTCTTTTATGAAAATGCAACCGGCGGGAGTCGAACCCACATTACAGGAGTCGGAGTCCTGCGTTCTATCCATTAGACTACGGTTGCAAATAACCACTGATGGAATCAGCCTAGCTATCATAGCATATAGAATTTGAAAAATCAATCAATGTGTTATACTTCCAAGAAAACAATTGCACTTCTGTACGATTTAAAATACAATGTCCTTATACTTTTTTAACAAGGAGAATTGATTTGATCACTAGAAAAAGCATCACTCTCGGGAACGGAAAACCTGTCATCTGCGTTCCCGTCGTGGCTGAGAAAAAAGAAGAGATCCTGGCACAGATCAAGACCCTGGCCGGGAATGGCTTTTCCATGATTGAGTGGCGGGCAGATTATTTTGAGCAGTTAAAAGACGCAGATGCGGTCCGTCTGCTTTTGGACGAAGCCCTGCCATTCCTCTCAAACACACTATTGCTTTTTACGATCCGTACGAAAGCACAGGGCGGCCGGGCGGTACTTGGCGAAAAGCTGATCGCGAATCTGGAGGCACTTGCTGCCGGCCATGAAGCTGTGGATCTGATCGATATGGAATACCTGGAGTTCAAGCGTCCCGACAAGCATCTGAAACGCCTGAAAAAGCAGGATTGCATCGTTATAACATCGCACCATGACTTTCAGAAAACCCCGGATCCGGATATGCTGAAAAAACTGGTGGCGCACATGTATACGGATGGCGCAGATATTGCAAAGATCGCAGTTATGCCGGAATCCGAAGCAGATGTGTTAAAGCTTCTTGGTCTGACAAACGCAGTTCATACGGAATGGCCCGACAGGCTCTTTGTATCGATGTCTATGGGCGGCATTGGCAACATTTCCAGGATCTGCGGCGAAGTCTTTGGATCCTGCATTACATTTGGCAGCGTCGGTCAGGCATCCGCACCGGGACAGATCGAGGCGCAAAAGCTGGCACAGGTACTGGACTTAATCCACGACAGCCTGCAGCGATAAGGAGTATTTATGGCAAATAATATCTATCTCATTGGATTTATGGGCGTCGGAAAAAGCGCTGTTGCGAGGGAATTGCATAAAAAACTCGATCTTCCGCTGATCGAGATGGATCAGGAGATCGTCGACAGACAGGGAATGGAGATCAGCGAGATCTTCTCCCGGCACGGCGAAGCATTTTTCAGAGACCTGGAAAGTGCATTGCTCAGCGAAATCGCCAATGGCCACGATGCGATCGTTTCATGTGGCGGCGGCGCTGTCTTACGCGAGGAAAATGTTTCCGCAATGCAAAACAGCGGCATGGTCGTTTTGCTGACCGCCGAACCGGAGACGATCCTCGAACGTGTAAAAGGCTTCTCGCACCGTCCGCTTCTGGAAGGAAAGATGAATGTCGATGCGATCCGCGAGCTGATGGCACAGAGAAAACCTGCTTATGAGAATGCCTGTCAGTATTTCGTTTCGACCGACGGAAAACAGCCTGCGGAGATCGCAGACGGCATTGTGGTTCTGCGAGACCTGCGCGGCATATAGATCTTTATGTTCACAACCTGTATGGGAATCCATTGGTTGTTTGACTATTTTAACAGAGGATTTATCATATGAAGGAGATTACAGGGCACACCGGACTGACGGCATTGATCGGCACGCCGGTGGCGCACAGCATTTCACCGCAAATGCACAATGAGGCCTTCCGACAGCTGGGGCTCGATTATGTTTATCTGGCGTTTGACATTGCGCCGGACGACCTGACAGAAGCTGTGGAGGGCTTGAAAAAAATCGGCATCCGGGGCTTTAACGTGACGATGCCGCATAAGACTGCTGTGGCAAAGCTTGTAGATGAGCTCACACCTGCCGCAAAAATCGCAGGGGCCTGCAATACCGTTATCAATGAAGATGGTCATCTGATCGGACATACGACAGATGGCATCGGCTTTTGGGATGCTGCAAGGGATGCCGGCTATGATCTGAGCGGGAAGACAGTCACGATGCTTGGCTGCGGCGGAGCTGCTACTGCGATCTGTGCACAGGCCGCACTCGACGGAATCCCGAAGATCCATATCATGAACCGTTCCGGCGGACCGTCTTTTGCAAGGGCACAGGCGTTTGCCAAAAGAGTCTCCGATCTGTCTGAGTGCATCGTAGATGTATTGCCACTTGAGGACGGGGAAGCACTGCGCGGCGCGATCGCAGAATCCGATATTCTGATCAATGCGACGAACGTAGGTATGGCACCCGATACGGATGGTTGTCTGATTCCGGATCCATCCTATTTCCATCCGGATCTGATCGTCGCAGACATTATTTACAACCCGCGGGAAACGAAGCTTTTAAAAATGGCCCGAGAGGCCGGATGTGCTGCATTTAACGGTATGTATATGCTGCTCTTCCAGGGTGCTGCATCGTTCAAATGCTGGACCGGGCAGGATATGCCAGTCGAGATCATTCGCAATAAATATTTCCTGTAGTACTGTTTTAGAGGGGAAGAAAAAATGAGTTTTACTTACATTGACCAATTACCGACACCTGATGAGATCAAACAGGAGTTTCCGTTATCGGAGACTGCACGTGCAGCAAAGATCGCACGTGACAAGGAGATTTCCGCTGTGATTCGCGGCGAATCTGATAAATTTCTTGTCATCATCGGGCCATGTTCCGCAGACAACGAAATTTCCGTTATGGATTATATCCATCGTCTCGTACCGATTCAGGCAGAGACAAAAGATCGCCTGATCATTATCCCGCGTATCTATACGAACAAGCCCCGTACCACCGGCGAGGGATATAAGGGCATTGCCACCCAGCCGGATCCGGAGGCGCGTCCGGACATGCTTGCCGGACTGATCGCTGTGCGCAAGCTGCACCTGCGTTCGCTCGAAGAGACAGGTCTTTCAGCTGCGGATGAGATGCTCTATCCTGAGAACTGGGATTATCTGGATGACCTGATCTCCTATGTGGCGATCGGCGCGCGTTCTGTCGAAGACCAGCAGCACCGTCTAACTGTCAGCGGCTTTGACGTTGCCAGCGGCATGAAGAATCCGACCAGCGGCGATTTCTCTGTCATGCTGAACTCCGTTTACGCAGCGCAGCATCCGCATCACTTCGTTCACAGAGGATGGGAAGTCGATACGACCGGCAATCCGCTGACGCATGTTGTCCTGCGCGGTGCCGTTAACAAACGTGGTGAAAGCACGCCGAATTACCATTATGAGGATTTAAAACGACTGATTGACATGTATGAGAAAATGGATCTTGTAAACCATGCATGCATCATCGACTGCAACCACGCAAATTCCGCGAAGAAATTCCGCGAGCAGATCCGCATCTCCAAAGAGATCCTGCACAACAGAAAAGAATCACCTGCGATCAAGCGCCTTGTCAAGGGACTTATGATCGAAAGCTATATCGAAGAAGGCAACCAGAAGATCGGTGAGCACATCTACGGAAAATCCATCACCGACCCGTGCCTTGGCTGGGAAGACACCAGAGACCTGCTTTATTACATTGCGGACCGCGTGTGATCAGCTTGTTCTAATGGATCGTAGCATGCGCGATCAGTCCACTCGACTTCTTCTCACTTACCGGTTATCAATAACCTCCGGATGCATGTCGTGCTCCATCAGGCGCTTCTTCGCAGCCTGTTCCCACTCTGTTCCCGGCTTACCATAGTTACAGAAAGGATCGATGGAGATTCCTCCACGCGGCATAAACCGTCCCCAGACTTCAATGTATCTTGGCTCCATCAGAGCGATCAGATCGTCCATGATCCGATTGACGCAGTCCTCATGGAAATCTCCGTGATTCCGATAGCTGAACAGGTAAAGCTTTAATGATTTGCTCTCCACCATCCGGCGGTCCGGAACATAAGAGATCACAATGTTTGCAAAATCAGGCTGCCCGGTGATCGGACAAAGGCTTGTGAATTCCGGACAGTTGAATTTTACAAAATAATCTCTGCCCGGGTATCTGTTTTCAAAGCTTTCCAAAAGTCCCGGATTGTAGTCTGATTCATATGTTGTATTCTGGCTTCCCAGATGCGTCATATTTTCTTTTTCTCTCATAGTATTCTCCAAACCAATCTTCCTTCAATCAAATCCTTTTCGAATCTCCTTATAACGCCGGGTCCTTTACGCCATTTGCCGCGAATGCCTTTGCGCGGTCAATACAGGTTGCGCAATGTCCGCATGGTGTTTCGCCGCCTTCATAACAGCTCCAGGTCAATTCATAAGGAACGCCAAGCTTTAATCCGATCTCTACGACCTCTGCCTTTGTCATGCCGACAAATGGTGCTTCCAGCCTGACCTGATGACCGCTGCCTTCCGTGATCGCTGCATTCATCGCATCATAAAACTCCTGTGAGCAATCCGGATACGCATGGCCTGCCGCGTCATCCCGGTGTGCACCGTAGCTTACGATCTCACATTCTTTTGACAGCGCAACACTCGCCGCCGCGGATAAAAACAATCCGTTTCGAAACGGCACGTAGGTGGAAACCGGCTTTCCGTCCAGCTCCTTTTGCTGGCTCGCATAATCCTCCTGCGGGATCTCCTGATCGGAATGCGCCAAAAGGGAACAGTCACTGTATTGAAAAATCGGCGTCAGGTCAAGGTAGAGGTGTTCCACACCGTAATACTCTGCCAGCCGTTCAGATGCTCTCAGTTCTTTTTCATGCTTTTGTCCATAGGAGACCGAAAGCGCCACGACATTTTCCGCACCATATTTTTTGCACAACATGGCAAGCGACGTAGCGGAATCCACTCCTCCGGAAAGCAATGTCAATGCTCTCATATCTCTCCCTCCGACTATCTGTGATTTCCGTATAAGCGCATCTGCAGACCGGGATCTGTCCGGAACCGGCCGCGCAGTGTGCTGGTCTCAGTTCTTGCATTTGGCTTTTTAATGCCGCGGGCCGCCATGCAGCCATGATACCCTTCCAATACAACAGCCACATCTTCAGAACCGGTGATCTCTGTTACGATCTCAGCGATATCCTGTCCGATGCGCTCCTGCAGCTGAAGTCTCTTCGATACCATATCCGCGATCCGTGCAAGTTTGCTTAAACCGATCACTTTGCCTTTCGGAAGGTATGCGATCGTCGCCTTCATATCATACATCAGGATCATGTGATGCTCGCAAAAGCTGAAGATATCGATATCCTTAACGATGACCATGTCATCATGCTTTTCAAAGTCATCCATATCCTCTTCAAATGTCGTGTTAAACATTTCCGCAATCTCATGATTGGTGTACTGGATCCCTGCAAAGATCTCAACACACATTCTGGCAACACGTTCCGGTGTCGCCTGCAGTCCTTCACGTTCCGGATCCTCACCCAGTGCTTCCAGGATCCCCCTGACGTGTTTTTTAATCGCTTCCTGATCAATTGCCATTGCTGTTTATCCTTTCTTTAAACGCCTCTCTGTTCGGGTGCCCATATGATCTTATGGAGCTGCAGCTGCAGATTTACCCGGTCAAGGCGGTTTTCCTTAATAAATTCTACAATCTCTTCCGGATCGATCTCGCCGAATACCGGAGATAAAAATACGTGACATCTCCCCTGCAGACGTTCCCTTTGGATCACCTCCAGAGCACGCGTCAGATCTGCTGCACTGCCAACGACGAATTTCACGCTGTCGTTTTCCTTCAGCAGTCGAAAATTTTCCATGCACATCGCATCTTCCATCCCACTTCCGGGAAGCTTATAATCCATCGTAAACGAGATATCGTCTCCGATGTCACAAAACGGTGTCAGATCAACTGTTCCGTTTGTCTCGATCTCAATCCGATGTTCTCCGGTATCCGCAAGTGCCTTTAACAGCTTCGGCATGTCTTCCTGCAAAAGCGGTTCTCCGCCCGTAATGGTAATATTTCGGATCTGCGCTTTTTTAACTTCCAAAAGAATCTCGTCTACAGACATTTGCGTTCCCGTATATACAGGTTCATTTGCCCATGCTGTATCGCAGTATGCGCAGCTGATGTTGCACCCGGCAAAACGCAGGAACAATGCGCGTTGTCCCGCAAGCGGGCCTTCTCCGTTGATGCTCTCAAAAATCTCTGCGACTCTCATGACATCCTCCGGTAGACCGCCCGGTTTTGCGGCGATTCGTTGACTGCGATTTCGAAAACCTGATAGCCACGCTCGGTCAGCAGATCATAGACATACTCTGCCAAGTGCTCTGCCGTAGGACGGAATGGCACTTTTGTCAGTGCAAATCCCTGATTGTTCAGTGCAGTCAGCGTTTCCTCAAAAAGCGTACCGTCTTCATAAATAAAGGTATGGTCGAACCGGTCCGCAATCTCATTCAGGTCCTTTTTCAGCAGGGCAAAATCCGAAACCATCCCCCTGAGCGGCCCCTCTTCGACCAACTGCTCTGCTGCAACTTCCGCCTCGATCACCCAACGGTGTCCGTGTATGTTTTTGCATTTCCCATCATGACCGGCCAGAAAATGCGCCGCGTCAAAATGCGCTTCCGATCGTATACTAAACATAATCATCTGCTCCTATCATTGATATAACGGTGCCCGCACCCATAAAAAAAGCCCTGGGAGTCCCAGGGCATAGATTCTCTGTAATACTTGAATCTGGTCCTGGTTTTTTTTAAGGACAGGATGGCACCGACGAACTGTCCATGAGGTATTATAGTCATTTTATGCTTCTGTGTCCAGATGTTCGAGCACAAAAGACATCTCACTGCCGGCTACCGGCGCTTCTCCGATGAGGGAAACACTTCCGTCCGGCTGCACTTCCTTTACCATTGCCACTTCTTCTTCCAGCTGCTTTTCAAAAATGAAGTAGCGAATGACTTCCGTGTTCGGGTCGTAGATAAAGCAGAGATGATAGCAGCCGGTCATTCCCTTCGGCTCCGGCACGACAACGGATGCAATCCGGCAATCGTCTCTGATATCGAGGACCATAACATCAAACTGATCTTCCTGATACGGACAAGTGATCTTGTCACCATAGGGCTGCTTATAATAGCCAAAGATCAGGCTTTCCCGCATCTCATCCAGCTGCTGCATAAACGTCTTGCTGTCTGAGAACGCAGCCTTGACCAGTGCGGTATGCTCGACATTTTTTCTGGCAAACGCCTCAAACTCACCGCGTGTCATCTTAACCTGCTTCACGCCTTCGGTCTGCTGATTCACCTTTTCGTTCATCCGGCCGACCGCATCCAGAAACTGTGGATGAAGTGTCAGCTTATCCGTTCGCGGATTGATGATCACGCCACGGATATTCAGCTTTTTATCCTCTGCGATCCGTGTGACCTGCTCAAAATTCGTATTGATGATCACCGGATAATCCTGTGGATTGGTGATATGTTTTTTGGACGTATAAACCGCCACATACAGCTCGCCCTGCTGATTCTGCTCTAAAACAGGGTACAACGGCGGCATCTTTTCTTTCGGGATCTTGATCCGCTTTTTGATCATATCCTTGATCTCGTCATCCAGATCCGTCGGGAACTTTGCCGGGAGCAAAAGCCTTACGTTGCGAATGGTCGCCATCAGCGAAACCACCAGATCCTTATTCTTCGGATCCTTTTTAAAGGCAGCGACCTCTTCTTCAAGCTTTTTGTTGTCGATCTCAAGCATATCCATGTTATTTACATTGTTTTTCATAGCATTCCTATCCGCCTGATTAAAGCTTAATGTTTTTTAACAGGTCTCCAAGTGAAGTACCGATCTCCTCTGCTTTCGGTATTTCCACCTTGATCTCTTCTTCCTGCTCTTTCTCTTCCTCTAATGCCTTGATGCTTAAGCTGATCTTACCATCCTTTTTGCCGATTACTTTTACTGTCACTTCCTGGCCTTCAGAAAGAACAACCGACGGATGCTTAATACGCTCACGGGAGATTTGAGAAATATGTACCAGACCTGATACACCCTCACCGAGTCCGACGAATGCGCCATAATCCTTAATGGTCTCAACGGTACCGGTCAGAACAGCCCCCGTCTCGATCGCTGCGATGCGGCCGGCTTTTTCGGCATCTCTTTCCTCTTTCAGGATCTCTCGTGCGGAAAGAACCAATTTATTGTCTTCCGGCTCGGCTGTGATCACACGAACACGGATCGTTTTCCCGAGCCATTCATTCAGATCGTCTACATGCTTTAAGGAAAGTCTGGAGCCCGGAATGAAAGCACGGATTCCTTCCACCATTGCGATCACGCCCTTATTGACGATACCGCTGATCTCTACTTCCAGGATTTCCTTGTTCTCCATGTACTCTTTTACTTTTTCCCAGGCATAAAGCTCATCTGTATCCTTCTCGCCATCGCCCATGTACTGATAAGATGCTTCCAGTTCTTTCTCAAAATCTTTCATGCTTTCCATTTGTTTCTCTCCTTATGATTTTTATATGATTTCCGTAATAAAATAATGATCTTTTATGGTTTCAGTCCGCCTGCATCAGACTCCGGAACGACCGGAAGTAAGTAAACAGTGCTTTTCCCTGTATTTTATCGTAGGAAACATACGAATACTGCTCTGCTTCTTTTTTCGTATCCGCAAGGCCTGCCATCACGGCCTTTTCCGCCCAGAATCTGCCGTCTTCAGAATAGTTTCGGTTATCACCCATCACGAAAACCGCATCTTCCGGTACATGGAAAACGTAACCATCGTTGTTTAACAGCCACTCTTCTTTCAGATATGACTCATCAAGCGGTGTTTCCGAACCGTTGATATAAACATTTCCATCCGTGATCTCAATGGTGTCTCCTGCCTCTCCGATCACCCGCTTAATATAGGTCTCGGATTCATTCACAGGATATTTAAAAAGAATGATATCTCCGCGTTTTGGCTCACTGTTTATATATGCCAGACGCAGTCCGATCAGCCGGTCGCCGGTCATGATGGTATTTTCCATCGATCCAGATGGTACCCTTGCATTGATGATCACGACCTGTGTCAGGACCAAAACGATCGCGATTGCGATCACAAACGTACGGATCCAGCTGATGACTTCTTTTCTGGTTTTATGTTCTTTTAAAGCGATCTCGACATCTTCCTGGTCAAAATCCAACAAATCGACTTCATCGAGTCTGCTCGTTCTCCGACTCATTTCCCCCTCCTTAGCGCACGTCAGAAATGTTTTTATCCTGATCTGCACCGACCGCTCTGGCTGCAACTCTGGTGTTCGGCGGTACGGAGCGGGTCACAAATGCATTGCCGCCGATCATAGATCCGGTACCGATCACTGTATCTCCGCCAAGGATCGATGCACCGGAATAGATCGTAACGTTATCCTCAATCGTCGGATGACGTTTGATGCCTTTCAGCGCCTGTCCGCCGCTCGTGGAAAGACCGCCCAGGGTCACGCCCTGATATACCTTCACATGCTCACCGATAATGGTCGTCTCGCCGATGACGATTCCGGTCCCGTGATCGATGAAGAAATATTTTCCGATCGTTGCGCCGGGATGGATATCGATTCCGGTCTTACTGTGCGCATATTCTGTCATCATACGCGGAATCACCGGAACGTTGAGCAGGAACAGCTCATGTGCCAGACGATATACTGTAATAGCCTGCAGACCCGGATAAGAATAAATGATCTCGTCCTTACTGTAAGCAGCAGGATCGCCGTCATAGGCAGCTTCAACATCCGTAAAAAGGACGTCACGGATCGCCGGAAGACGTGATAAAAATGCCATGCACTGCTCATTGGCAGTCTCTTTGATCTGCTCTTCCTCCTGACCGTCACAGTTGCAGCTTCTGTATGCCTTAACGATTTGTTTGTTTAAGTTATAGCTGATGCCTTCGAGCAGATCACCAACATAATATGTGATCATATCACTTTTTAAATGCTTCTGTTCAAAAAAGCCCGGAAAGACCAGCTTCCTCAGATCCTCTATGATATCCCTGATGACTTCTCTGCTTGGCTGCGTCATGCAATCAATCTTCGAGGTCACACGATGCGTGTCATAGTTTTCAACCAGGGCATCTACGATTCCTTTTAATTGTTCGGGTTTTCTGTTATCCATTCGTTTCTCTTCTCCAATCATCTCATCGTTTCAGATGATTCTATTCGTTTTAGAACGTGATCTCCAGCTCCACGGGACAATGATCCGATCCCATGATATCTGTTAAGATCTTCGCGTCCTGCATGTTTTCCTTCACCCTGTCAGAAACCAGAAAATAATCAATCCGCCATCCCGCATTTCTCGAGCGGGCCTGGAAACGGTAAGACCACCAGGAATAGATCTCTGCCTGATCCGGATAGAAATAGCGGAAGGAATCCACCATGCCTGCCGATAACAGTTCTGTGAATTTCCCGCGCTCTTCATCGGTAAAGCCTGCATTGCGATGGTTAGAAGCCGGATTTTTCAAATCGATCGGCTGATGCGCGACATTCATATCTCCGCAAACGACAACAGGCTTCTTCTCATCGAGCTGCATCAGGAATGCGCGAAACGCATCTTCCCACGTCATACGATAATCCAGACGCTTCAACTCATTCTGAGAATTCGGTGTGTAGACTGTCACAAAATAAAAATCTTCAAACTCCAGTGTGATCACACGGCCTTCCTGGTCATGCTCCTCAATACCGAGACCATATGTGACTGCGATTGGTTCCTGTCTGGTAAATACTGCCGTACCGGAATAGCCCTTCTTTACAGCATAATTC
>CADBRG010000096.1 GCA_902797015.1 uncultured Lachnospiraceae bacterium | reverse complement strand
ATTTCCCGGAACTGGCACAGGATCCTGATCTGGACACGCTGGGAACGATGGCAGAATCCGGGAAGATTCCTTTTGTGGCAAAAAAGATGCAGGAGGAATTATTGAAACATTCTTCGAAAGAATGGGATCAGATTCTGACGGAACACGATGTCCCGCATCAGCTTGCAGGGCATTTTAAGAACACGTACCTTGATCCGCAGGCGCGGGCGATGGAAGCGTTTGATGAGGTATCCTACCCGGGAGATACAGTGACTGCCATTCCCAGACCGCCGTTTGAGATCTCCGGATATGACAGAAAGCCATTTGAGAAAACCGGCGGCATGGGACGTGACACGGATGCGGTTTTAAAAGGCCTCGGATACACAGAGAAAGAAATCGCACAGATGAAGGAAGAAGGTGCGGTTGGGTAAAATGTCATAGTTGCGATTTTATGTCACGCTTCTCCTTAATAGGGCTTGGTTATGAAGAATAATCAAGGGTGTGTTTGTTTAATAACTTCTACGCGGTTTTCATTCAAGGTGGTTGCTTCTCCGATGTCAGAAAGGTCTTCATGTGTGAGCGCTTCGAAGGTAAAACCGCCTGCATCCTGCATGGACCAGACGCCGCAGCCAACTACAGTATCGGGGTCGATTCCGTTGATAATTCCGGCCGTAAACACGGCTTCTCCGATGTCGTTTTTGACAATCACGGAATCGCCGTCGGATATATTGCGGGATGCAGCTGCGTCCGGGTGGATCAGCAGAGTCATGCTGCCGCGTTTTTTCATAAGATCTGTCCGGTCATGAAAGATGGAGTTTACGCTTCGGATATCCGGTGCGGCGATCAGATGTAATGGATAATCGCTTTTCTCGCTTGGCACATAAGTCGCCAGCGGAACCGGACAGTCTTCATTGTAAAACATAAATTTTCTGGATGCGGTCTGAATGCTGCAATGGTCTGCATACGGCATAGAGACAGAACCACCTTCCTTAAGAATGTTTTTTTCCTGTTCGGAAAGAGCAGCAGTGACAGCAGTAGGATGTGCGAGAATATCCGCAAGGATTTCCTCTTCACTCATAGAAAAATACGAGTCCGAAAATCCCATGCCTTTTGCAAGCAGGCAGAAGGTATCCCAGTTGCTTTTGCATTCGCCGGGGGCCTGGATCAGCTTTTTGGCCACACCGAGTGTACAGTATCCGTAACTGCGATAGATATCATTCTGCTCTACGGAAAATGTGGCAGGCAGGATGATATCTGCATAAAGAGCGGTATCGGTCATAAAGCGTTCGTGCACGACGGTAAAAAGGTCATCGCGCAGCAGACCGTGTATCATACCGTTTTGATTGCTGACGCTGTTTAGAGGATTGCATCCATATACATAGAGACTTTTTACGACGTCCTTTCCGCTCAGGGAAAGGGCGTTTGCGATCTGGTTAATATTGATCTTTCTTGCGGGAGTGTTGCGAAAATCAGGACGGTTGATCCGACTCATATCAACATAGGGGCCGGATACCGGCGTGCACCCGCACAGACCTCCGCCCGGTTTTTTCCAGGCATCGGTAAATTGCGAGAGAAGTGTGATCAGACGTACATTCATACCGCCGTTTTTATGCCGGGAATTACCGCTGCCGAGAATGATGGCAGGAGAATTGGCAGAAGCGTAAGTTCTGGCGAGTTCGCGGATCCTGTCTGCAGGGATGTTTGTGATTGTCTCAGCCCATTCCGGTGAAAATGCAGATAGTGTTTTTGCAAAGGCTTCATATCCTTCTCCGTTTGCGAGGAGCCATTCTTCGTCTGCCAGATTCTCTACCTGCAGAACATGCATGACAGAAAGTGCCAGAGCACCATCGCTTCCGGGACGCAGGATCAATGTTTCGTCGCAAAAACGGGCGGTTGGGCTTTCGTATGTATCGATCAGGATCATTTTCTTTTTATCTTGCTGTTGTTTGCCTTTTAGCATAGCCAGCGTCTGAAGACGGGTGGCAGTCAGGTCGCTTCCCCAGACCAGATACAGGTCAGAGTATTTGAGTTCCCGCGGATCAAGACATCCGGTGCTTCCCATAACGGCTTTATAACCGGCTCCTTTAGCAGATGAACAGAGCGTTTTAACCAGGGCGGAAGCGCCCATGCGGTTAAAAAACGCGTCTCCGCAATTGCGCTGGATATCGCTCATAACACCTGAGTAGACGCAGGGCAAAATGGACTGTGCACCATATGTTTCGCACAGGGATTTCCAGTGATCCGTGATGATCCTGATGGCTTCATCCCAGCAGATCGGTGTAAAACAACCTTCCCCTTTTTTTCCGTTGCGTTTTAATGGCGTCAGGATCCGTTTTTCTGAATAGATTGATTTTTCATAATGCCGCATTTTTTCGCAGATCAGATCACAGGATACAGGGTGCTCCGGATCATTCGTGACCTTTGTGATCCGGCCGTCTTCTATTGTGATCAGTAAGCCGCAGGAACTGGGACAATCATAAGGACAGATGGATTTTTTTACAGATAATTCGGACATGACAGGCTCCTTTCTATGACTGGATGATCCGGCAGGTGTATTCGATAAATTTCCGGCAGGCCTTTGATGCGGTCTCCATACTTCTCGTACCGATGCTGATGGTTCGTTTCTTGGGTTTGTCAAACTTCAGGCATTTGATATCATAAGGAACATTTTTTAAAAGCAGTTCCGGAAAGATACAAAAGCCCAGCCCGTTGCTTACCATCGCCATGGCGGCATAATCATTATCCATGGTAAATGCAATATCCGGCGTGATATTTTCTTCGCGGAATGCCTGTCCGACCGGGCTGACATCTTCATATTGCATACTGATGTAGGGGTGCTTTCCGAGCTCGCTGACCGGGAAGTGTTTTCTGTTTGCGAGAGGATGATCTGGTGCGACGACGGCCATCAGATGTTCTTCCATCAACGGGATCGTATCAAGGCCCTCCACCTTTCCGGTCAGGAAAAAGCCACAGTCTGCTTCGCCGTTTAAGACCATTTCTTCAGCGCGCCGGCTGTTTTCTTCTGTGACGAGTTCAATCTTGATGCCCGGATAATCTCTACAGAATTCCCGAAGGATATCGGGGATCCAGTGGACGGACACACTGTCAAAGATCTGTACGCGGAGTGTTCCTTTTTCCAGTCCGTGAATCTCATTGACGGTTTGCGTAAAGCGCCGTTCCCAGGCCTGCAGCTGCTGGATCTGCGGCAGAAGCAGTTCGCCCTCCGGTGTCAGCCGGACACCGCCGTGTTCGCGCAAAAAAAGACTGCAGCCGGATGCTTCTTCCATCGCAGCGATGATATAGCTGATGCCGGCCTGCGTGTAGCCGAGTTCATCCGCGGCTTTTCGAAAGCTGCCGGTTTCCGCGACTGTCAGGAAAACAGTTGCGTTGATCTTATTGTCCATGTCGGGCGGTCCTTTCTTTTCTCAAAAGCGATGTATTTATATAAAAGTATAGGGAAATTGTACCAAGTCGCTAGCGCGACGGCTAGCCGTACGCACGCATTTTCCCGCTAGTGCATAAAAAAAGTAGCGGTT
>CADBRG010000095.1 GCA_902797015.1 uncultured Lachnospiraceae bacterium | reverse complement strand
TATACGGATTCATATTAATAACCTTTGCGGTGATGCCGGCTTCTTTTAGGATCGGGATCGCGCGAAGCGCTGCCTTAATACCGGCATTATCACTGTCAAATGTCAGAAAGACTTCATCGGTGTATCTTTTTAAAAGACTGGCATGGCCTGATGTAAAGGATGTGCCGAGTGCCGCGACAGCATTGTCAAAACCGGCCTGGTGCAATGCGATCACATCCATATAGCCTTCACACAGTAAAATGCCCTTGCGCCTCGAAGACCTTGCATAATTCAAGCCGTACAGGTTTCTGCTCTTGTCAAAGATCTCTGTCTCGGGTGAATTCAGATATTTCGGCTCCCCGTCTCCCATCACGCGCCCGCCGAATGCGATCACACGGCTGTTATAATCCATGATCGGGAACATAGCTCTGTTCCAGAACTTATCAAACGCACCCTTTTGCTCTCTGTAGGAGATCAATCCGGATCCGCGCAGCAGATCGTCGGAGTAACCTTTGTTTTTCAGATATCGATAAAGATCATCGTTATAGACATCTGAGTAACCCAGCCCGAACCGGCGGATCGTATCATCTGACAATCCGCGTTCATGGAAATAAGAAAGCGCGCGTTCTCCTCTTTTGGAATACAGCAGATGAAAATAATACTTTGCTGCTTCCCGATTGATCTCAAGAAGCTTTGAACGTCTGTCAGCAGCTTTCTTTCCGGCTTCAGACAGCTCCTGCTTCGGCAGTGAGATACCGGCACGGTCTGCCAGATGCTGCATCGCTTCCGGAAAAGTGAAATTCTCATATTGCATCAGGAATGTCACAACGTTTCCGCCGGCGCCGCATCCGAAACAGTAATACATTTGTTTTCCGCGGGAAACAGAAAAAGAAGGTGTCTTCTCATTATGAAATGGGCACAGGCCAAACCACGTGCTGCCCTTTTTTGTTAATTTCACATATCCGGATACGACATCTACAATATCATTTGCAGAGCGTACCTCTTCAATCAGATCTTCCGAATAGAAAGGCATAGAAGTTTAAACTCCATTTCGTGAATAAACAAATTCTCTCATATACATAATACCGCAGGAAATCGTGATATCCTTTTTTGAAAATAAAAAAATCCCAGAAGCATGAATCACACTTCTGAGATCTTTGCCTGCGGAAGATGGGACTTGAACCCACACGTGTTTGCACACACAAGATCCTTAGTCTTGCTCGTCTGCCAATTCCGACACTTCCGCATGTCCTCGTATCGACGACTTGAATATAATAGCAAAAAGAAACTTTATTGTCAATAACCGGTTTTTCGAAATTTATGAAAAAAAGACTTGACTTATAAAAACGAATCGGGTATTATAACATCGTTCTGTTTCGCAGGAATGGCGGAATTGGCAGACGCGCACGGTTCAGGTCCGTGTGAGCATTGCGCTCATGAGGGTTCAAGTCCCTCTTCCTGCATCAAGGTCGTATCAGTTGATACGACCTTTTCATTTTACTAAAAAAGATCGGTGATAAATCCATCACCGATCTTTTTGATTTTATACATTGATTTCTGCTTTTACACCAAGCTGATCCGCATTTGCATCCAGAACCGGTTTGACAACATTTTTCAAAAATGCTTCCACCTGCTCCGGTGCACGTCCGATATAACGCTCCGGTTTCATTGCCGCCTGGAGCTCTTCTAAACTTAATCCAAAGCTTTCATCTGCAGCGATCAGTTCAAGCAGATTATTGTCCAGACCGCGCTTTTTCACATTTTCGCCGGCCTGCATGGACAGTTCACGGATTCTTTCGTGCAGTTCCTGTCTGTCGCCGCCCTTCTTTACAGCATCCATCATGATATTTTCTGTCGCCATAAACGGCAGCTCAGCCATCAGATGCTTCTCTACGACCTTGTCGTAGACAACCAGGCCATCCACAACGTTTAAGCAAAGGTCCAGTACACCGTCGATCGCCAGGAATGCTTCCGGTACGGAAAGTCGTTTGTTGGCGGAATCGTCAAGTGTTCTCTCAAACCACTGTGTTGCTGATGTGATTGCCGGATTCATGGCATCTACCATGACGAATCTTGACAGTGATGCAATACGTTCACTGCGCATCGGATTTCTCTTATATGCCATAGCAGATGAGCCGATCTGTGTTTTTTCAAACGGCTCTTCTATTTCCTTCAGATGCTGGAGCAGACGAATGTCGTTTGACATTTTATGTGCACTGGCTGCAATGCCGGCAAGCACGTTCAGGACTCTCGTATCGACTTTTCTGGAATAGGTCTGTCCGGAAACCGGATAGCATCCCGTAAATCCCATTTTTTCTGCGATTTTTCCGTCGATCTGTTCCACTTTGGAATGATCTCCGTCAAACAGCTCCAAAAAGCTTGCCTGTGTACCGGTAGTGCCCTTTGAACCAAGCAGTTTTAAAGATCCGAGAACATATTCCAGGTCTTCCAGATCGATCATAAACTCCTGCATCCAGAGTGTTGCACGTTTTCCGATCGTTGTCGGCTGTGCAGGCTGGAAATGAGTAAATCCAAGCGTCGGAAGTGCTTTGTATTCATCAGCAAAAGAAGCGAGCTCATTTAATACGCTCAGAAGCTTTTTGCGAACCAGGATCAGTGCTTCCTTCATCAGGATGATGTCAGTATTATCACCGACATAACAGGATGTTGCGCCAAGATGAATGATTCCCTTTGCCTTCGGGCACTGTACGCCGTATGCATGTACATGTGACATAACATCGTGGCGGACAATCTTTTCGCGTGCCACAGCGACATCATAGTTGATATCGTCCTTGAATGCTTTTAATTCATCAATCTGTTCCTGTGTGATATCCAGGCCCAGTTCACGCTCTGTCTCAGCAAGTGCGATCCAGAGACGTCTCCAGGTTCTGAATTTCATGTCCTGTGAAAAAATATACTGCATTTCGGGACTGGAATAACGCTGGGAAAGCGGGCTCGAATAACGGTCAGTTCCCATAAATAATTCTCCTCTCAAATGTATCGATCATCAGGCTTCGTTTGAAAACGGTTTGCCGGTCAGAAGTTCAAATGCCTCTTTGTATTTCTCAACGGTACGATCAATGACTTCCTGCGGCAGATTATAATCACTGTCCGGATTTGCCTTCAGCCAGTCGCGGACAAACTGCTTGTCGTAAGACGGCTGGCTCTTACCCTCTTCGTAGCCTTCTAACGGCCAGAACCGGGAGCTGTCAGGTGTCAGCATTTCGTCACCGATTACGATCTGTCCGTCTTCATTCAGACCGAATTCAAACTTGGTATCTGCAATGATAATGCCTTTTGTAAGTGCATATTCTGCGCATCTTTTGTAGATGGCAAGCGTCATATCGCGAATGGTTGCCGCATATTCCTCGCCATGACCCGGATATGCTTTTTCCAGCACTTCGATGCTCTTCTCATAGGAAATGTTCTCGTCATGATCACCGATCTCAGCCTTGGTTGAAGGTGTATAGATCGGCTCCGGCAGTATCTGGGATTCCTGTAAGCCTTCCGGAAGCTTGATACCGCAAACGGTACCATCTTTCTGATAGCTTGCCCATCCGCTTCCGGTAATATAGCCGCGAACGATACATTCGATTGGAAGCATGGAAAGCTTCTTGCAGAGCATGCTGTTGCCGCGAAATCTTTCCTGGCGGAAAAATTCAGGCATATCATCTGTATTGGTAGAGATCATATGATTCGGGATCAGATCCTTTGTGAAATCAAACCAGAACCGTGACATCTGGGTCAAAATAGCACCCTTGTCGTGGATTTTGTTCTTTAAAATCACATCAAACGCGGAGATACGGTCTGTTGCGACCATGATCAAAGCATTATCTACATCATAAATCTCTCTAACTTTTCCCTCTTTCACCGGGGTGTATTCCTGCATAAGGTTACCTCTTTCTTGAAATATTAATTTTGATTTTCTCAATCGGTTATTTGCGTACCAGAAGAGAATGACCGGTCATTTCTTTTGGCTGTTCCATTCCCATCATTTCGATCAGGGTCGGAACAATGTCAGCCAGTCTTCCGTCCTCTGCCAATGTATAGGCAGGATCATAATTGATCAGGATAAACGGAACCGGATTGGTGGTATGTGCAGTAAAGCTTTCTCCGGTGGCATAATCGATCTCCTGCTCGCAGTTGCCGTGATCAGCACAAAGGAACATCTGTCCGTCTTCTTCGATCAACGCTTCGACAGCACGTCCGACACATGTATCAACGGTCTCGACAGCTTTTACTGCTGCTTCCATCACACCTGTATGGCCGACCATATCCGGGTTCGCAAAATTGATGATGATCACATCGTATTTTCCGGAATGGATCGCTTCTACCAGTCTGTCACAGACTTCCGGTGCGCTCATCTCCGGCTGCAGATCGTATGTGGCAACTTTTGGAGAATGCACGAGAATACGATCCTCACCCGGATTCGGCTCTTCTACGCCGCCGTTGAAGAAAAATGTAACATGCGCATATTTTTCAGTCTCGGCGATTCTGGCCTGCTTCAGACCGTTTGCTGCAAGGAATTCACCGAATGTATTATGCAGTTCCACCTTCTTAAATGCAATTTCCTTATTCGGAATGGTTACATCATATTCGGTGAAGCATACATAGAATACATCTTTTCTCGGTCCGCGTTCGAATCCGTCAAACTCATCTGCGCAGAAAACTCTGGTGATCTGGCGGGCACGGTCCGGACGGAAATTAAAAAAGATGACAGAATCCCCATCCTGGATTGTTGCAACCGGGGCTCCGTTTTCTTCGATGATGACCGGTACTACAAATTCATCTGTAACACCTTCATCATAAGATTGCTGCATTGCTTCTACCGGGTCGGAAGCCTTATTGCCTTCGCCCTTCGTTAACGCAACATATGCCTTTTCGATGCGGTCCCATCTGTTGTCACGGTCCATCGCATAATAACGGCCGGAAATAGAAGCGATCTTACCGACACCGATTTTTTCAATCTCGGCAACAAGCTCTTTTACATACTCGATACCGGAAGTCGGGGCTGTGTCACGTCCGTCCATAAAGCAATGAATATATACGTTCTCGAGACCTTCACGTTTTGCCAGTTCAAGCAGACCGTAAAGATGCGTGTTATGGCTGTGTACACCGCCATCTGACAGCAGACCGTATAAATGCAGAGAAGAATTCTTCTCTTTTACATTCTTTACTGCAGCCAGAAGCTCTTCATTACGGAAGAAATCACCGTCTTCAATCTCTTTGGTGATTCTTGTCAGTTCCTGATAAACAACACGACCGGCACCCATATTCATATGGCCAACTTCGGAGTTGCCCATCTGTCCGTCAGGAAGGCCAACGGCAAGGCCGCTGGCATTTCCTTTCACAAACGGATATTTTTTCATCAGTGCATCGATATTTGGTGTGTTTGCCTCAAATACCGCATTGGCTTTTGGATTATCATTCAGACCAAAGCCATCCAGAATCATTAATACTGTTGGTTTTTTACTCATAGTTTACGATATCTCCAAATTCTGCTTTCAGGGATGCACCACCTACAAGACCGCCGTCAATGTCCGGTTTTGCAAAAAGGTCCGGAGCAGTCTTTGCATTTACAGAGCCGCCGTACTGGATGCGGATCGCATCTGCAGTTGCAGCATCATAAATCTCACGAATGCAGTCACGGATCGCGCCGCAGACTTCCTGCGCCTGATCAGATGTAGCGGTTTTGCCGGTGCCGATTGCCCAGATCGGTTCGTAAGCAACGACAGCAGTTTTTGCCTGGTCAGCTGTGATGTCAAGGAAGGCAATCTTAATCTGCTGACGGATCCAGTCGATCGTAATACCCTGCTCGCGCTGTTCAAGAGATTCACCGCAGCAGATGATTGGTGTCAGATTATGTTCAAATGCCTTTTTCACTTTTTTGTTGATATCAAGGTCAGTCTCCCCGAAATATCCTCTGCGCTCTGAATGACCAAGGATAACATAGGAGACACCTGCATCAACCAGCATGTTCGGAGCGATCTCACCTGTGTATGCACCGCTCTCTTCAAAATACATGTTTTCAGCGCCGATTTTAATATTTGTTCCCTTAGCTGCTTCAACTGCAGGGATGATATCGATTGCCGGTACGCAGAAAACTACATCTACAGCGTCATTTTTAACCAACGGGATCAGCTCGTTGATCAGTGCAACTGCTTCACTCGGTGTTTTGTTCATTTTCCAGTTTCCGGCTATAATCATTCTTCTTGCCATGATTGTATTCTCCTTATACGAAATCTGATCAGAAATTATTTGTCGTTTGCTGCAGCGATACCCGGGAGCTCTTTGCCCTCAAGGAATTCAAGAGATGCACCGCCACCTGTGGAGATGTGTGTCATCTTGTCGCCAAATCCAAGCTGGTTTACTGCAGCTGCAGAATCACCGCCGCCGATAATGGTCGTTGCGTCGGTCTCAGCCAGTGCTTTTGCAACTGCGATCGTGCCTTTTGCAAGGATCGGGTTCTCAAATACGCCCAACGGTCCGTTCCATACAACGGTTTTAGCAGATTTCACAGCATCCGCAAACAGAGCCTGTGTTTTCTCGCCGATATCCATACCCATTTTATCAGCCGGAATGCTGTCAGAATCAACGGTTGCAACCGGGATCTCAGCATCGATCGGATTCGGGAAGCTGTCTGTTACAACAGTGTCGATCGGAAGAAGCAGCTTCTTGCCAAGCTGTTCTGCTTTTGCCATCATCTCTTTACAGTATTCTACTTTCTCATCATCAACAAGAGATGTGCCGATTTCATATCCTTTTGCTTTCAGGAATGTGTAAGCCATACCGCCGCCGATGATCAGAGTGTCACACTTCTCAAGAAGGTTTGAAATAACATTCAGCTTGTCTGCAACTTTAGCGCCGCCAAGGATCGCAACAAACGGGCGAACCGGATTGTTTACAGCATTGCCAAGGAAGTCGATTTCTTTGTTCATCAGATAGCCGACAGCTGCTACCGGAACCAGAGAAGCCACACCGACATTGGAGCAATGTGCACGATGAGCGGTTCCGAAAGCATCGTTTACAAACACATCACAGATCGAAGCCAGATC
>CADBRG010000094.1 GCA_902797015.1 uncultured Lachnospiraceae bacterium | reverse complement strand
GAATGGCTCCGGATTCTTCTGGGGCTTATTGTGTTTGCCTACGGCGTTCATTTAACCATCTTTGCAAACATCGGTCTGGGGCCGTGGGACTGTCTCGGCATGGGTATCTCTTACCATACGCCGCTGAATTTCGGTCTCTCGATGACGCTTGTCAGCGTCTGTCTCCTGATCATCGATCTGATCCTGAAGGAAAAGATCGGGTATGGCACGATCATCGACGCGCTTGTTACAGGAAACCTTACACAGTTTTTCAACAGCTTCGATCCGCTCCCCTATGCTTCCGGCATGGCCATCGGCATCGTCATGATGCTGATCGGTGTTACCCTGATGGCGATCGGACAGTTTATCTATATGAAAACCGCGCATGGGTGTGGTCCGAGAGACTCCTTTTTAAACGGCGTCGGCAAACGATTAAAAAAGCTTCCGATCGGACTCGTCCAGGCAATCATCCTCGCCGTTGTTTTATTCTTTGGATGGATCCTCGGCGGAAAGGTCGGGATCGGCACACTGATCAATGTCATCGGAACCGGCGTTATGATGCAGGTCGTTTTTAAACTGGTGCATTTTGAACCGCGCGATGTCAAACACCGCAGTGTGATCCCCATCAGCAAAATCCTGTTCACCAGGCATTTTCGCGGCACAGACCGCGCCGCTTTCGGTTCCGGCGGCATCCATCGGATCGATGAATATCTGAAGGACCGGTATGGGAAACCATCTGACCTGCACGATGTATCAGAACAGGATGACATGCCTGCCCTCAAAAAAGAAATGCGTCTGGCTGTCTCAAACGCACCCAATACTCTGATCAGTGGCCATGGCATCGAAAAAAACTGTTCCGTTTCCTCCGTGGCCAGAATTGTCTTTTACTGGAAAATGCAGGGCGTGATCAATACAGACGATACCCTGCAGCAGATTTATCAAAGAGCAGAAACACTCGCGCGCTGGCATGGATACAATGCAAAAAAAGGTCTGCGCGCGGTCAAAATCGATGACCTCTCGCAGGACCTCTTACGTGCGTACGGATACAAATCCGAATGCAAAGGAATTTACGGTTGGGAATTTAAAAAAGATATGCAGTCGGAGCTTGATGCCGGGCGTCCGGTCATCTTAAGCATCGCCGGAGGATATTATCACAATCATTCCGTCGTTGTGACCGGCTACAAAATTTATGATTACGGAAACCCCGGTTCTGAAAAAGAGCTGATTCTTTTAAACATCGCGGATGGCTGGCGTGGCCTGCCGCGCTTTATCGACCTGCGTGCCTTTAACAGAGAATTCCCGTTTTTCGGCATTTCCTCTGTCAACACCATGAAGATCCTATAACTTGAAAATACTCTTTTTAACAAACGCATCTCCATCTTCAACATGTTCGGTAAATGCCTGCACCATCTCTTCATGAAGCGGTGCTGCGAGTGATTCCAGACCTAGCTGTTCCGGAATTGCCCTTGTCACAAGTACGATCTCATCCAGCATCTTTTGCGCCAGTGCCTCGTCTTTTATTTTCCCGATCCCAAAAACAAAACCGCGAAACATCTTACTTTCCATACATGACTTCATATAATCTTTTGTAAACGTATTCCACTCCTCTTTCAAAGATTCATCCGGTGTTTTCCCATCTTCAAGACCAAAAACCCCGAGATTCTTCCGAAGCTCCTTTTGGCATCTCTTTTTATTAAAAGCATGGATCCCCGCCTTTTCCATCGAAACGATGTCCATCCAGGCACGCATCCAGGTGTCCACCTGTATTCCTTTTTCCGTAATAAAACGTTCCTGCATGCCATTTTCCTCCCTGCATGTGCTTTTTCCCAGTTTACCACAGGTGTAAGTAGAAAAACAGTTCCCATTTGGTCACTGCTTATGGTATACTGTTTTCGTGCATTTTTAGTCGCACAATCTTGCATTTTAGAAGGGATGATTTATGTTAGTTGATATTTTAAACAAGATTGATGGCGTATTGTATTATCCGATCCTGATCCTGGTGCTTGCCATTGCAGGTATCCTGTTCAGCGTACGGACCAAGTTTATCCAAATCAGATTATTCCCGAATGCGTGGAAGGTTATTATGGAAAAGCCGAGCGAAGACGGCGCGGTTTCCTCCTTTCAGGCATTGATGGTTTCAACCGCTTCCCGCGTTGGTACCGGAAACATCATCGGTGTATCCACTGCGATCTGCCTCGGCGGACCGGGTGCTGTATTCTGGATGTGGGTTCTGGCGATCCTTGGCAGTGCTTCCGCATTTGTCGAGACGACACTGGCACAGATCTATAAGAAGAGAAACAAAAACGGCGTCGGCTGCTTTGGCGGACCGGAGCATTATCTGCGTGACGTATTAAAAAGCAAACCACTCTCGATTGCGTTTGTTATTTTCCTGATCCTGACTTATGGATTCGGTTTTAACATGCTTTGCTCCTATAACCTGCAGTCTACCTTTTCCGGTTACAGCTTCTACAATCCGAGCACATCGCCGGCAATCATCGGCGGTATCCTTGCAGTTGTACTCCTGATCTGTATCCTCGGCGGTGGCAAACGAATTGTAAGAACGACAGAAGTTATCGTTCCGATCATGGGCTTTGCATATGTTGCGATCGCACTGGTCGTTCTGTTTATGAACATCGGCTTCCTGCCGCATGTGATCCAGATGATCTTTACCGATGCATTTGACTTTAAGGCGATCGGCGGCGGTATCGCCGGTTCCTGCATGGTCTATGGTATCAAGCGAGGCCTGTACTCAAACGAAGCCGGCGTTGGTTCCGCACCGCATGCCGCTGCTGCTGCAGATGTTTCACACCCCTGCAAACAGGGTCTTGTAGCAGTCGTTTCTGTTACCATCGACACAATCTTCCTGTGCACCGCATCCGCAATCATGTGCCTCTGCTCAGGCGTTGCTCCGACAGCAGAGCTTGCCGGCGCACCGTATGTACAGCAATCACTGCAAACCGCGCTAGGGACATTCGGGCCATTATTTATCACGGTCGCGATGGTGCTGTTTGCCTTCACGACCCTGGTCGGAAACCTGTACTATGTCGATACCGGCCTGACCTTCTTAAATCACGATAAGCTGCCGGGCAAGAAATTCATGATCACCTTCCGGATCATCTGTGCAGCAGTCGTCTTCCTGGGTGCACTTACACCAATGGATGCTGCCTGGGCAATCGCCGATATCACGATGGGCGGCATGGCGATCATAAACATCCCTGCCTGTGTTATTATGGGCGGCACGGCAGTTAAGGCTGCAAAGGATTATGAACGACAACGGAAAGAAGGGAAAGATCCTGTATTCCTTGCCAAAAACATCGGGCTAAAGACCGACAACCTGGAATACTGGGTATAGCCAGCATGATACAAATACAAAGGTCCGCAGACGGCATTGCCGTTTGCGGACCTTTTGGTTTTATTTCTTTAGCATCGCGATCGCACCGCTCGTGCCGATTCTGCTGCAACCGGCTGCGATATACGCTTCCATCTCTTCTTTTGTCCGGATCCCGCCGGATGCTTTGATCTTCACATTTTTTCCGATATGCTCCCTCATCAGATTGACATCTGCAAGCGTCGCACCGCCTGTGCCGAATCCCGTCGAGGTTTTGATGAAATCAGCACCTGCTTCTGTCACGGCTTTGCACATGCAGATCTTTTCTTCTTCTGTCAGATAGCAGGTTTCGATGATCACCTTCAGGATATGCCCCTGCGTCGCATCACGCAGTGCACGGATCTCATCCGTACACGCGTCGAATTCGCCGTTTTTGACCATCCCGATATTGATGACCATATCGATCTCGTTTGCGCCGTCTGCGAGCGCCTGCTTCGCTTCCGCAACCTTCGCCCCGGTGCTGCAGTTACCCAGCGGGAAACCGATCACGGTGCAAAGATTTAATTCCGGAAATGCTTCATGCGCCCGTTTGATATAGCCGCTCGGAATGCAGACCGATGCCATGCCGTATTCCACAGCCTCCTTACAGAGCTTCTCGATTTCTGCCCATGTAGTAAATGCTTTTAATGCTGTATGATCCACATAGGAAAACAATTCCTGGTTTGTCATTTTTTCTTCTCCTTTTTCTTCGTACGTTTCTTTCTCACACTATATCCAAAGCTTCCGTCCCGTTTGCCCAGCTCGAAATATTCCCCATGAGAATATGCGACGATACCGGTCTTATTCAGATGGAACTTGCTCTTTTCATCCATGTAGCTGTCATCGATCGATACTGCCAGGACCTTTGCCAGAAACATGTCATGTGACCCGAGCGGGATGCACTTCTCGACCCTGCATTCGATCGCCACGGGGCTCTCTGCGATCGCCGGCACCGCCACTTCCTTCGACGGGATCGGCGTCAGTTTACAGGCTTCGAATTTATCAATGTCTCTGCCTGATCTTACACCACAGAAATCAGCCGCGCGTACCAGTTCATCTGTTGTCAGATTGATTACAAATTCACCGGTCTCTTTGATGATGTCATACGAATAACGGGAAGGCCGTACCGAGATATAGACCATTGCAGGGTCCGTGCAAACGGTGCCTGTCCAGGCGATGGTTATGATATTCGGTTTTTCTCCCGGCCGCTGCACCGTGACCATCGCACATGGCAGCGGATACAGCATATTGCCCGGCTTCCAGAATTGTCTGCCCATAATTACTCCTTACAAATCTTTTTGCCGACGACTGAATCTGACTACGCCATCAGTCAATCATCGACAATGAGATCTTTTTCTTCTCATGATCAACAGATAAGATCTTCACCTTCACGGTATCTCCGATCGATACGACATCCATCGGATGATTGATGAATTTTTTACTCATTTTTGAAATATGCACCAGACCATCATGCTTGACCCCGATGTCCACAAACGCACCGAAATCAACGACGTTTCGTACGGTTCCGGAGAGCTCCATGCCTTCCTTAAGGTCCTCAAAGCTCGTAACATCACTTCTGAAGATCACCGGCGGTGCATCCTCTCTGGGGTCCCTGCCGGGTTTCTTTAATTCTTCGATGATATCATGGAGTGTCGGCTCCCCGACGCCAAGATCTTTTGCCATCTTCGCGATACTTTCAGAAAGCTTCCCGGCAGGATAGGTGCCTTGTACTTTCTGCTCCACATCAGGCACACCGCCTGCTGTGATCTGCTCCTTTGCAATGCCTGTTTTATCCATGATGGTGCGCGCGATCTCATAAGACTCCGGATGAACGCCCGTCGCGTCCAGAACTTCCGTCCCGTCTGAAATCCGCAGGAAACCTGCACACTGCTCATATGCTTTCGGTCCTAACCGCGGGACTTTTAGGCGCTCTCTCCGGCTTAGGAATCTACCCTTTTCCTCACGGTAAGCAACGATATTGTTTGCGATCGGTCCGGTGATGCCTGCCACATAGGAAAGCAGGGCCGGTGACGCCGTATTCAGATCTACGCCGACACGGTTAACACAGGTTTCCACCACACCGGTCAGCCCCTGCTCCAGCTCTTTCTGATTGATATCATGCTGATACTGCCCCACGCCGATGTGCTTCGGATCGATCTTAACAAGCTCTGCCAAAGGATCCTGAAGCCGTCTTCCCAGAGACATTGCGCCCCTCGTTGTCACATCCAGATCAGGGTATTCCTTTGCCGCCAGCTCAGAAGCCGAATATACCGAGGCGCCTGCCTCATTGACGATCGTATACTGAATCTGCAGATGATTCTTTTTCAGGAAGTCAGCCACCACTTCTTCCGTCTCTCTGGAGCCGGTCCCGTTTCCGATCACGATGACATCGCAGCCATGCTTGTCAATTAGTTTTTGTAATGTTTTTTCTGTTCCCGAAATATCTTTTTTGGGCGGTGTCGGATAGATGGTGGTATAGCTTAAAAGCTTTCCGGTCTCATCAAGAACCGCAACCTTGCATCCTGTACGGTATCCGGGGTCAATGCTGATAACTTTAACGCCCTTTACCGGCGGAACCATTAAAAGGCTCTCCGTATTTTTCATAAAAACTTTGACCGCATCTGCTTCCGCACGCTCGGTCAGGAGATTTCGCATTTCCCGTTCGATCGACGGGGCGATCAGACGCTTATAGGAATCGGCCACGGTTTCTTTTAACAGGTTTGTAAAAATGCTGTTCTCATTCCGGATGGCTCTCCGTTCGATCATGCCAAGAAGCGCTTCCGTATCCGGCGCGACCTTTACCTTCAGCTTCTTTTCCTTTTCTCCGCGGTTGATCGCAAGGATCCGATGATTCGGAATCTTCGAGAGCTTTTCGCTTCGCCCGTAATACATATCGTAAACCGTCTTTTCATCCGGATCTGCCGCTTCTGTCTCGATCAGGCTGCTTTTATAGGTCTTATCCCGCAGTCTGCCGATCAGGTCCGCATCATCCGCAATGTTTTCCGCGATGATGTCACAGGCCCCCTGCAGTGCGACTTCCGCCGTCGGGACATCCTTTTCGGGATCGATATACGACTTTGCCACATCCTTTGGATCACCTTTTGTTTCTTTCTGCAGCCAGATCAGATTGGCCAGGGGCTCAAGTCCCTGCTCCTTTGCCTTTGACGCTCTGGTCGCACGCTTTTTCTTAAACGGCTTATAGAGATCCTCCACACGCTGGAGCACTTCTGCCTTTTCAATCTCTTCCTTTAAATCCGGTGTCAGCTTTCCCTGCTCCTCAATCAGTCGGAGCACTTCCTCTTTCCGCTCCTCCAGACCCCGCAGGTACACAAGCCGCGTTTCCAGATTCCGCAGGGCAGTATCATCCATGGAACCATGCATTTCCTTCCGGTATCGGGCAATGAACGGAATCGTATTCCCCTCATCCAAAAGTCTGACTACATTTTCCACATGTGTTTTTTTCTGCCCCAGTTCCTTTGCCAGAACATCTGTGATATCTCTCATACATCCTCCTTTGTTCAGGAGAATCCCGTGTTTTCATTCTCCCCTGACGACATAGTATATCATATTCTTTCGGCACAGGAAAATGATAGTTTCACAAAACACCGACAGACACTTATTTGTCACTACTTGTATTCCAATTCCTCCGTGCTATAATAGCCATGGTTTTAAAAATTAAACTGCTCCGTTATCATTTATAGGAACAGCGTTTAGATTTTTAGGAGGTAATAAGATATGAATACATTTTCTATTTGCGATTGCAACAAACCGATGCAGTTTTTCACCAATTGTACAGGATGCATCTTAAAGCCGATGAAGATGGATCAGGTTATGATCATCACAGCCACAGGCGATCAGGTACCGGTTGGCATCCAGCTGCCGCATGACCTTTCCGTACGTCTGTATGAAAAAGTCCTGGAAGCTTCCCAGAAGGGCGGCACGATTACCATTCCGGATTTCTACGAGATGAACGATGATGAGATCCTGGTTGCGATCGATTCACTTGAGATTAAATAATCGTTCAAACATAAAAGACCTGCAAGTAGCAAAACTTGCAGGCCTTTTTTTATATATTGAGTTGATTCAGATATTCTTCATCTTCCATCGCGGCACTTTTTACCGCGTCCACGATTGCCTCTTCCAGAACATCTGCAGCAAAGGTTCCGACCATCGTAAGGTCTGCTTTTACCCCCTGTCCAAGTGAGACCGCATACACCGTATCGCCGTCCGCCGGCGTGTTCACGGGTGCGATACAGCGAGGGAAAGCAATCCCGGCCATTTTTGCCAGACGGGTGCAGTCAGCTTTTGAAAACGCTGCATTTGTCAGGATGATACCCAGCGTCGTATTCCCGTGTTCGGAAACAACAAACGCCTCTTCCTCCTGTGCCTGTTCGCCCTGCATCACCCCCTTCTGCAGGTAGACCCG
>CADBRG010000093.1 GCA_902797015.1 uncultured Lachnospiraceae bacterium | reverse complement strand
TTTGATAAAGTCAGTCGCCTTATCAAGAGAATATCCCTTTACACATACAAAGATGACATCCGGCGTTCCCTGATAATCCTCCATTGTGCATACCTGCACCGGAGAAAACAATAACGATTCCTCCGGCGTTTCTATCTGCAGACCATTTTCCTGCATCGCCTTAAGATGCGCCCCTCTGGCAATAAATGTAACGTTCTTTCCCGCTTTTAATAGCGCCATTCCGATTGCGGAACCGGTCCCGCCGGCACCGATGATCAGATAATTCAATTGCTCATTCAACATAAAACTCTCCCCGCAGCATCTGCTGCAATTTTAAAGGTCATCGCATCTTACTGGAACTTACTCTCATCCAGCATCTTTACAACCTTTGCCGGATTCCCTGCTACCACTGCACAGTCCGGGACATCCTTTGTCACCACGGATGCTGCTGCCACGATCGCATTCTTCCCGACCGTCACGCCCGGAAGGATAGTAGCGCCCGCACCAACCCAGGCATTTTCCCTGATCACAACCGGTTTGCAAAGAAGCACCGGACGATCATAGGGATCGTGATTGTTCGTAATGATCTGCGCATTCGCCGCGATCATCGCATTATCCTCAATGGTGACGCCGCCGCGTGACATCATCAACACATTGTACATGATCGCAACATTTTTTCCGATTTTAACAGGGCCCGCCATATTCACATGAATCGGCGCCTGTATAAATGAACCTTCACCGATGTTATCTCCGAACAGCTCTTTTACCAGCGTATTATACTCCGGGCTGCCCGGCATCGTATGATTGATCTTAAAGCAATATTCTGCTGTACGATTCATATCTTCCAGATCCGATTCTGTCAAGGATCTTACATCTACACGTTCTTCTGTCACATTCATAATTTTCTTCTCCTTCTACGCAAGTAATGATATGTGCTTATTGTACCATGCAAAAAAGGCGCTGAGTAGCTTATTATTCATGGTCTTTTGTGCAATATGATTTCAAATACATCTCTCCATCTCTCTCATAAAAACTGATCTGCCCATCATACATCGTCATTTCAATTTGCGCATCAGCTTCCCCAAGCCGCTTCATGGCATCTTCTCCCGGATGCCCGTAACTGTTTTCTCCCACCGATATGATCGCATATTCCGGACTGATTTCTCCCAGGAACTGCTCCGAGCTCGAATAATTGGATCCGTGATGACCGACTTTAAGGACATCAACATCTCGAAGCAGCCCACGCTCCTCTAACAGCTGCTCTCCTTCTTCTCCCAGATCCCCTGTAAACAGAAACCGCCAGCCATCGTGCTCTAACAGCCAGACTTGAGAAAGTTCGTTTTTATCTGTAATACGCTCTTCCGATTCCGGATACAGACAGGTCATCTGCAGCTCTTCCGCCCGGATGACTGCGCCTTGGGAAACCGTCTGAATCTCTGTATGATTCTGTCTGGCGGCTTCCTGCAATCGCACCGCCATCTCATCTGAATCCTCCGGTCCAAACTCATTTTTCATCGAAGCTTCCGACAGCACCAGCGTCGACACCGGATATCCGCCCTCCAGCACTTCAATCAGGCCGCTCACATGGTCCTCATCTGTATGCGTTACGATCCAGTAGTCCACCTGGCGGATCTTATGGTATTGCAGGAATGGCAAAATCCTGTATTTGCCCACCTGATCTTCTGAAGTACTGCCGCCGTCGATCATGACGGTACTGCCATCTTCTGTGGAAATACAAATCCCATCTCCCTGCCCTACATCCAGAAAATCCACGCGAAAGGTCTTCGAAATCGGATTTATGAGAATCCAGGACAGTGCCAGCAATAGGATGATATAAAGATGAATCTGACGCTTTAGCAGCGCACGTCGCTTTTGCTCTCTCCAGACACCAGGCGGGTATCTCCTGAGCAGACGATTGTGCTTTCTTTGCAGGATCACACAACATGAAACCAGCACTGCATAATATATGACCAGACCCCAAACCGGAATATGCCCTGTCAGGAACTGATGGCCGGGCAGTTTTTCAATGCCATGCATCTGCATGGAAAACAGCTTAAGGATCCAGTGATCCGGCAAGACCACGACCTTAGAAAGCGCCGGCCAGAGCATGCCAAACAGCCCGCCAAGTAATCCGTCCGCCAAAAGCAGAGAACAGCATGGCACGACGATCAGATTCAGCAAAACAGAATACGGGGAAATATAATAAAACAGGGACGCCGTCAGTGGCGTAAGACCGATCCAGACAGAAAAAGACAGCTGGGCCGATTGAAAAAAGGATTCCCCGTACGGAAAGCGCCTGATCCATTCGGGAACCGGAAACAGATTGCTGATGACAGGCAACAGAATCCCGATGGAAAAGACTGCGCCGAAAGACAACAGAAACCCTGCCTGCATGACCGAGAGCGGATTGATGAGCAATAGAATGATCGCAGAAAAGATCAGCGCTGTCAGTGTGTGGTAAAATCTGCCGGATACCTGGGCTCCCAGATAAAAGAAAAACATGATCATCGCCCGCATCGCACTGACAGACATGCCGCTCATTAAGACAAACAGGAATACCACTGCACCGCTGATCGCAGGACTTAAGAATAAGCGCAGGCCAAGCCTCCGTTTTAACAGACCAAACAATGTCATACCCAGGATTGAAATGTGCAGCCCGGAGATGGCCATGATATGAGACACACCGTTCCTCTGATACAGACTCCTCATATCATCCGCAAGCAAACTGCGATCTCCAAGAAGCATCGCGCAGAGAATCCCCGCATCCTCCTTGTTCGCTGCCGTCTCAATCCCCTTACGTATTTTACTGCGGATCCGGTATAGACATTCGCGCAGCAAAAAGCGAGGTTCCCTTATAACGGCAACCTGGTCTGCATATTGACTAAATAAGATTTTCTGTGATTTGTAATAACGGGCAAAGTCAAAATTGCCCTCGTTTCTGCCGGATGAAAAGCCCTGAACCGGGCCGAATGAACGGATCCTGCTGCCAATCATGATCTGATCGTCTTCTACATACAGGATCGCTTTTTTTGCGTGCTCTACACCGGAACCGGTATGATAAGAAACGTCACGCAAAAGATACATCGTCGTCTGTTCTTTTTCCTCCTTCGCAATCACCGACCCACTGATCATCTGTGTCTGCTCCTTTAAGCGAGACACCTGCAGATCGTATTGCCGGAAGGATATGCCAAACAGAATCAGTATCAGCAGGAAGGAAATCACAAAAAATCCTCCTCTGATGCGATTGATCTTAGATCACTCCTTTCATAAAGAAGTTCTTATTCCGAATAATACTCCAGCGGGATCCGGACCGTAAATGTCGTCCCTTCTCCCTCTTCACTATGCACACGGATCGCGCCATGATGGAGCGTAACGATGCTGTGTGTGATCGCAAGTCCAAGCCCCGTTCCGCCGATTTTTCTGGAATGTGACTTGTCTACACGGTAAAACCGGTCAAAAATATGCTCCTGTGATTCTTGCGGAATCCCGATTCCGTTATCAATTACATTCAGGAAAAAATTCTCATGATCCGCATTCAGCGTCACATGCACATATCCTTCCGGTCGGTTGTATTTGATCGCATTCTCGATCAGGTTAGAAAATGCCAGTGTGAGTTTTCCCTCATCCACCTCTGCGGTTACCGGCCGGAAGCTCTCTAAAAGAAGCTCCACCTGCTGCTGTTCCGCGATCGGGCGAAGTCGCTTCATCAGAAGATCAAGCATGTCATTGATGCTGGCCTCCTTAATATTTAATGCCTCGCTTCCCTGGTTTAAGCTGACCAGAGAAAGCAGGTCATTGATGATCGAATTCTCACGGTCGATCTCTCCGGCAATGTCCTTCATAAAATCCCTGTAGATCTCATTCGGCACATTTTCCTGACCCACAAGTGAATCAGCCAGAACCTTCATCGAGGTCAAAGGGGTCTTAAGCTCATGCGATACATTTGATACAAATTCTTCCCGGCTGTCATCGAGGCGCTTCAACCTTCCAAGCATATCGCTGCAGGCTTCAGAAAGCTGTGTTGTCTCTGTAAATGTCTCCACCGGCTCAAAATGAGACTGATATCCTTCCTGTACATCCTGGATCGATCTCGTGAGCTTTTTGAATGGTCTCGTCATCCTGCCGGATAAAATGTATCCGACCAAAAGCACAATAACCGCCACGCCGATCTGGAACAGGGTAACCATCCTTTTCAAACGCCACAGACCGCCCTGAATAAAATTTGCAGGCGCAGAAAACAGGACGATACCCAACGTATCATCTTCGTTTTCATTCCAGACCGGTACCGCGATCATAAAGATATCCGCTTTCGTATCTGTTTCGCAGATGTCTTCTCCCGTATATGCCCGGGCGATCTCATCATCCGGAATGTATTCTGTCTGTTCTGTTTCAAAGGAAGCTTTTACGATCTGATAATCCGCATCCAACAAAAAGACCTGCGCGTCATAGATCGCGCCGATCTCTTCCATTTCTTCTGATATCACTGCATCTGCAGGATCAATTTCAGGGAATTGCGTTTCCTGCGTCAGATATTCGGAAAAAATCTTCATCTGCGCGATCACCGCATCCGACCGCTGCAGTACCGCAGCATGCTCGTAAGACGTGATCACGCAGGCCCGCAGGACAAATCCCGGAACGATGCCGAAAATGATCAGCAATAGAAATAATAAAAACTTCTGACTTTTCAGATACTGTATAAAAGATGAAAACTTCATTGCGTGCGTATCCTTTTAGGAGAAATGGAAATAATATCCACTGCCCCATTTGGTATGAACATAACGCGGATCGCTCGGCACGGGCTCAACCTTTGCACGGAGTCTTCTGACATGAACATCCACGGTTCTGACATCACCCGGATAGTCTTCGCCCCATACCATTTTCAAAAGCTGCTCCCGGCTGAACACCTTTTCGGCATTCCGCACGAGAAGCTCTAACAGATCAAATTCTTTTGAAGTCAGGAAAATCTCCTTTCCCGAAATCAGCAGACGGCGGCTTTCCGTATCCAGATGAAACTGGCCGTACT
>CADBRG010000092.1 GCA_902797015.1 uncultured Lachnospiraceae bacterium | reverse complement strand
TGAGGCGTTGAAGGCCGGGCATATGATAAACTGATATATGAATACCATAAGCAGGAGTAAGACAAACATGCGATATATTGCTTTTGACGTAGAGACACCGAACAGAAATAACAACAGGATGAGCGCAATCGGGATTTCCGTCATCGAAGAAGGCGTTGTCAGGAATTCGTGGTATTCGCTGATTGATCCTGAGACGCATTTTGATTACTTCAATACGAGATTAACCGGTATTGATGAATATGCGGTTATGGGGGCCCCGACATTCCCGGAAGCTTGGGAACAGGTTGGAACACTTCTTGACAGTGGCATTGTCGTGGCACATAATGCGGTGTTCGATCTTGGTGTATTAAAGAGATGCCTGGCTGATTATGAGATCAGCTGGAAAGATAGGATTCCCTACCTGTGCACAGTACAGTTGGGGAGACGTCTCCTGCCCGGAATGAAGCATAACCTGAACTGTATGTGTGATTATTACGGAATCGCTCTAGATCATCATAAGGCAGACAGCGACAGCAGAGCGTGCGCGGAGATACTGCTAAGATATATGCAGGGCGGATGCTGTGTCGACGATTATATCAAAGAGTATCAGTTATAAATAACAGGTGTCTGAGAAATGAGAAAGCTAGAGTATTTAGAAGAGGGACTTCCCATAGAAGATAGACAGAAACTATTTCATTGCTTAAAAAGAGATATCAGTGAAACCATGATGAGATACTTTCTGGAGAAGGAAACAGGATATCCATCTTTTCATTCCTGTGGCTTCACAGACGAGCATATACGATCGATCTGGGATAATGGTTATTTTGAGAAAGTCTGTAAAGTCAACGATATTATGACCAAACACGGACGAGCGCCATTATTTACTGACCCATCAGATTCCTACAGGTCGGCAAAAGAGTATTTTTCATTGTTTGGCTGAGGATTTGACAGCAACTAAGTAAGTATCTGGCGATTGTCATGTACAAAAGCAGGCCTGACGTCTAAAAATTGATGTTGAGCAGAAATTAGCTGTCGCCATTGTCCTGGATATTCGGAGTACGACGTCTAAATTTTGATATTGAGCTGAAATTAGCTGTCGCCATTGTCCTAGATATTCGGAACATGACGTCTAAATCTTGATATTGTGTTAAAATTAGCTGTCACCGTTGCCTTGGAGATGTCAAGCAGGGCATCTAAATCATATCATGATGCTGATTTTAGCTGTCACTTGACGCGGCTGCTTAATCTGCTTGATGAATATATGGGGTTTTTAGAATAATGCGTACAGATTTTCATTCAGAGAAAGAAAAGCATAATTACTTTGCCAGAATGTCGGAAGAGCAGAAGCTGGACGCATTTGGCGAGATCCTGGCTGATTCAGAACATGTGGTATTCTTAGGCGGCGCCGGCGTGTCAACAGAAAGTGGTATTCCGGATTTTCGAAGCAAGAACGGATTGTACCATAAAGCTGAAAAACGCTTTGCAAAGTACCGGCCGGAGTATCTGTTAAGCTATGACTGTCTGAAGAAAGAACCGGAGGTGTTCTTTGATTATTACAGACGGAATCTGGATGCAAGAAAAGTGGAACCGAACATGGCGCACATCGTTCTTGCAGAGATGGAGTCAGGCGGCAGACTGGATGGCGTGATCACACAGAATATAGATGGTCTGCATCAAAAAGCCGGCAGTAAAAATGTGCAGGAGATCCACGGGACGATCTGGACGAATCGCTGTGTTTCCTGTGGGAAAGTCTATGATGAAAACTATATCTTCGACAGCAAAGAAGCGGTTCCTCATTGTGCTGCATGTGGGAAGCTCGTTCGGCCGGATGTTACCCTGTATGGCGAATTCCTGCCGGAGGAAGCATATCAGAATGCCATTTCAATGCTGCAGTTTGCAGACTGCCTGATCATTGGAGGGACTTCTTTAGAAGTCGGGTCGGCAGCGCAGCTGGCACATTTATATCACGGGAAATATCTGGTCATCATTAACAAAGGCAAAACGAAGATGGAAGGAAAAGCCGATCTGGTGTTTCATGACAGCATTGGCAAAATCTTAGAAACAGTACGATAAAGGAGCTTTTTCCCGAAACTCCTTGTAGCAGAAGATCCGGTATTACCATTTCTGATCAAAGAATAAAATGGATAAGAAAGAAATCATTCGGCAAATCAAAGAGAAAAGAGAACGCTTGGAATCCCGCTATGCAAAGGGGATGCTCACTCATGATGAACTGTTAAGAAACAAAACCATTCTTTATCATGACATTATGATCATGACGAGGGCAGAACACTCCGAAGAAGTATTAGATTTATGTGGGTTGAGCAAAGAAGATATCATAAGCAGCAGTGCCAATCATGAGCTGGATCACGATCCTTTGACAGATGGTTCCGTCTATGTTTTTAAGGGCTTGACCGGTCTGGAGAATCTTATCCGGGATAATGATCCGGAAGGAAAGGTTTTTACATTTCAACTCCCGTTAACCTGTTCAGGGAAAAGGATATGGAAAGATTTTCAGTTTTTAGTCAGACAAAAAAAGGCCGGACAGGACAGCTGGCAGGGCTGGAATGTTTATGAAGGTTTTGGCCGGTTTTCAATATATTCAGGTGAAGGTACTTTGAGTGTCCGAGAGGATGAGAACTTGATTCAGAGCGTGTTGTATCAGAAGTGTTATACACAGATGTAATAGAAGGAGATACCATGGGAATAATAATTAACGAACTGCCGACTCCGGAGGAGCTTGCTTCCGATCTTACAATTGATAGGGAGTATATTGTAAGGACTGATATAAAAATCCAGCAGACAAAAAACTGGATTGGATATAAAGATCTTTATCCCGGTCAGCGAAGAGAAGCGTTAGACAATGTTTTCAAAACAGAAGTAGAAGCATTGGAAAAATGTGGTATTAAATACAGGATTAACACGTCCTCTTCTAAGAAAGTGGAAGGCAAAGGGAAGTCAGCAGTCCATATGGATGTGATTACCAGAGGAATCAAGTTTTCCCTGCCCGCTGAAAGTGCAAAAAACTTACTTCATGCACTCTGCGAGATTCATAATGAGCGTGAGATCACGCAACTGATATCAAACGGATTGACGCAGCAGATGTGTGAGACGCTGAAAGGTACGGAGGCTGTGAAAGAAGTAACGGAACGGGTCTTCACTTATTTTGCACCGTTCATTCAGAAGGAGAGGGATATTATTATCAGCGGACCTTACAAGTTCAGCTGCTCCAAATCAGGCGTCAATCTGAACAAAGAATATGTTTCGTATGCCGAAATGGGGTATGAAAATCTGGAAGATAACCAACTGTGGGCACAGAATGCGGTCGTGATGGAAAGCCTGATCGATCGAATGAAGCAAGAGCCGTATATCCTGGATGTTCTGACAAAGGTTGTCCTTAGTGGCAGACCCAAATTTGAGTTTCAGGTGCTCCATCTCTAGATTCCGGGTCGATAACCAAAGGTGAATGAAAAGATAGAATAAAGAATATTTGCAGTACACATTAGAAAAGCATTAAGTAATAAATGTTAGGGGATGAGAAGTCTTATGAATCCGAATAATATCATGAAATGGTTGGGAATTCTGTTTGTCATCATAGGGATCGTGGTATTTGTCATTGCAGTCGCGATGCGTTCTGTATTCGATTTACAGGGAAGCGTTTTATTTGGTGTGTTCTTCCTGGCAATCTTTGGCGGAGTCGGTGGTTTTTTTGCAAAGATCGGAATTACTAATCTGCGCAGTGATGACAAAGTGTTGGAGGAAGGAGAAACCTATCTGGGAAAGATATTCCGGTATGAGGCTGATCATTCTGTTACGATGAATGGTAAACCGCTTCTGGTGCTGGTAATCCGATATTATGATCATGACGGCGTAATCCGGGAGACATCAGCGAAGACCGGCAGTATAGATGAGACGGCATATCCGATTGGCGCGACAATTACCTTCAAAATGTGGAATGGAACAGCAGCGCTGGTAAAGGGATCTGTTAACGACACACTGATTGCGGGAGAAGAGAATCTGATGAATCCGGATTTTGATCCGAAGGGGATTCATTCGTCCGTCAGCGTCAATTGTCCCGGTTGCGGCGCACCGACAAACGTCCCGATTGGCATGTCAAAGTTCTGCATGTACTGCGGTCGAAAGCTGAGTGTCGATCAGGATGGAAAATTGATAGAATAATTCAAACCGAAAGGAAGCATAATCATATGACCAAAGAAGATTTCAGTTAATCAGGAGTTAAAAATGGGATATATCGGATGTCACTTATCTGTCTCAGATGGATTTGAAGCGATGGGAAAGACCATGCTTTCCCTCGGGGGAAATACATTTGCTTTTTTTACAAGAAATCCCAGAGGCGGGAAGTCAAAAGAGATCGTGCCGGAAGATGCAGAGGCCATGAATACGCTGATAAAAGACAGCAGCTTTGGGCCGCTGGTTGCACATGGAAGCTATACCATGAATCTGTGTTCCGCTAATGAAAAGACCAGGGAAAACGGGTTTGATATGCTGCAAAAGGATATCAAACGGATGGAATACTTCCCCGGAAATTATTATAATTTTCATCCCGGTTCACACACAGGACAGGGAACTGAAAAAGGTATCGAGATGATTCGTGACGGACTGAATCAGGTCATCACCCCGGAGATTCAGACCACTGTGCTGCTGGAAACGATGGCAGGAAAAGGATCCGAAGTGGGCGGATGCTTTGAAGAATTGCGGGAGATCATCGATCGTGTGGATTGCAAAGAGAAGATCGGTGTCTGCTTTGATACATGCCACACGTGGGATGGAGGATACGATCTGGTTAATGATCTGGACGGCGTATTGAACCGGTTTGACCAGATCATTGGTCTGGAGCGACTCCTCGCCGTGCATTTAAACGACAGCAAAAACGCTTGCGGTTCCCATAAGGACAGACATGAAAAGCTGGGACAGGGCATGATCGGAATGGATGCCATGAAGCGAATCGTTCAGCATCCGGTATTATCTGACCTGCCGTTTATCCTTGAAACACCGAATGAGATGGAAGGGTACAGGCAGGAAATCGCGCTCGTCAGACAATGGATGACGGAACGATAACAAAGGTGAACCTATGACACTTTCGCCACTGTTGATACAACTGATCGGATTTGTCGGTGTGGCAGTTTTATCTGCTGGATGCAAGAAGCGCCTCCCCCTGCTGGCTGATTTATGACAGCAAAATCTGATCGGTAAAACCGGAAAGGGAAAACATGGAAATCAGTGTTACAAATGCAAATGGAGAAATCAAAGCATCGTTTGATTTTAAAAAGGAAGAGGCTGAAAACAGACAGAAATTCGTTTATGAGCTCAGTACAATGCTGGCGTGTCTGGTCGGAGAGGTTACAGATCAGATCGAGCCATACCATATAGAAGGGCGCAAAGATTGTGCGACCAGTCTTTTAGAAGCTGTGAAGCTGATGGTATCTGAATACTATGATAACCTTGTGGAGAAGACTTCGGACCAGGAAAAGCAGCAACTTGCGGAAGCAGGCATGTATGCTTTTATGGAGGAGCAGTATGACGCATTTTTCAAGGCACGTGCCTTAAACGAACAGGATGTGCTTGTTTCTCTTAAGAATAAGGAACCGAAGCTGCAGGTATCGCAGAAGGGCGGAGCATATCATTTCGAGCTTTGTGCGGCAGATGGCAGTCCTCTTTTTGATGCAGGTTCAGTCAGCATGGATGCTGCTCAGCATGATATCGAAACCCAGGCAATGATCGCGGGCGTCGTGGCGATCGTTCTGCTCGACAGGGCTTATGGTCAGGAAGATCCGCGTAACATTGCCAGGGCAAAAGGAAGTATCAAGTTCTTTCTGGAAATGATGTAGAGGTGTGCCTAAGGCAGATAGAGATCACCGGCTGTGATCTGATATCCGGACGGAAAATGGAAAAACCGATTCTCAGGCCACGGACCAGTCAGTAGCTGTGTCAGCCAATCGTTCGTACCATCGACATCAATGACCTCCAGATCCATCTGCTCGGCAAACTGTTCCGCCTGCGGACGGAAGGTGTCCGTCGGGCAGCAGGTCGTGTCCAGAATGCCGGCATAGCTGTAGTGTTCAAACATCATTTCGTAGATTTCCTGCGCCATTTCTTCGCCATATTCTTCTACGTAGTTCTGAAATTCATGAAGCCCGTGTGTCTCATCTGTGGCCCAGTCTGAGGTGATGTAAAAGATGCCTGTAGGCATTTCACGTCGCCGTTTCATAGAACCAAGAAAAAATGTAACACAGTCGTCGCAGCGCGGAATGATTAGCTCACATTTTCTGGTGTGAAGACCTGCCAGGGCATTGCCGCAAGTGGCATAACCCATGAAGATTTTCCGGATGCCTGCATCAGAAACCTCATCGATGACTTCCTGAAGCGCTGTCATCAGCTGCGTGGGAACATCGTGTAACCGTGATTTCAGATAGATGACAGGATATGGGCATCCCGTAGCGGCGATCGCATGTTTCAGTTCCTGCTCCACACGGCTGCAGGAAATGATCAGTGTATCGGATTGCATATCTGACGGGTCAACAGTTGATGAGATGATATAGTCGTTCATGAGGATCCTCTTATTTTTTGTTTTCTAACCCCCGGTTGCAGAGCTTGTTATTACGGTAGCATACACAATGTAAAGTGACAAGATAATAATATATAGGAGAAAAAAGATGATTAAGCGTATCATTTGCATCCTGACAGCAGTCGCTCTTGTTTTCGCATTGACTGCATGTGGCAAATCGCCTGAGCAGCCGGAGGTTGTCACATCGGTCAGCCACGCAGAAGTGGGCGGCATCGCAGAAATGCCGGCATTTAAAACCGTTGATCTGGATGGGAATCAGATTGATAATTCCATATTTGAACAGGCTGATGTTACGGTCATCAATGTGTGGGGAACATTCTGCCCGCCGTGTATCGATGAGCTGCCGGAGCTGGCAAAGTGGTCAGAGGAGCTTCCGGAAAATGTGCAGATCATCGGACTTGTGGTAGATGTAAGCGACACAGAGCAAAGCGAATATCAGACGGCACTTGACCTGGTTGCACAAAACGGAATTACCTACACAAATATCATGGCAACGCCGGATTTTGCAGAGTTTTTCGAGCATCTGATCGGCGTGCCGACCACCCTTTTCGTCGGGCCTGACGGAAGCTTCATTTATGAAGAAATCGTCGGTGCAGATGTAGAAGGTTATAAAAAAGCGGTGGAGGATCTGTTATGAAAAAGACAGGGGTGATTGCGGCTCGAACGGCCGTCCTTGCAGCAGCAGCTGTGATGATCGCAGCAGGCATTTTCAGGGGCGAAGTGGGAATCATCCTGCATAAGGCAGCCATGATCTGCTTTGAGTGCATTGGGATTGGTTAAGATATGAAAATCAGCATCGCTATCAAAAGAAAGATCATACAGGTCATCGCGCTCATCCTGATGAATCCCTACATCGGAAATTTGAAAGATGGCAATCTGTACAAGGGTTCCTGGAAAAAGTTCTGCAGCCCCGGACTGAATTGTTATTCCTGTCCGGCGGCAGGGCTTTCCTGTCCGATCGGTGCACTGCAGGCCGTCAACGGTTCGATTGAGTTAAAATGGAGCTTTTATGCGATCGGTTTGATGTGCGCATTTGGCATACTGCTCGGAAGGGCGGTGTGTGGATTCCTATGCCCATTTGGACTGCTCCAGGAGCTTTTACATAAGATTCCGTTCCCGAAGAAAAAGCTTCCGTTCTGGCCGAAGCTGATCAAATACGGCATGCTTGTGGTCATCGTATTGATGCTGCCTGTCATCATCACGAATGCAGCCGGAATGGGAGAGCCATTTTTTTGTAAATTCATCTGTCCTGTCGGGACGATCGAGGGAGGCATCCCGCTTCTGATCACACATCAGGAAATCCGGTCAATGGCAGGCGCACTCCTGGCATTCAAGATCGTTATCGCCGCATTGATCGTGATCGGCTGTCTGATCGTATCCCGCTTTTTCTGCAAGGTACTGTGTCCGCTTGGCGCGTTTTACGGCTTTTTTAACCGGATCAGCTTTGTTCAGCTTGAAACAGATCATACGGCATGCACATCCTGCGGCAAATGCAGTAAGGTCTGCCCGATGGATGTCAATCCTTCGAAGAATCCGAATTCGATGGAGTGTATCCGCTGCGGAAAATGTATAGATCAATGTGAAAAGGGCGCAATATATTTTAAGAATATGATTTGACAAGATATCCTACTCTTTTTGAGCACGACTTGGTACAATAGGCATATCATCCAAAAGAAAGAGGAATGAACCATGGTGAAATCAATTGTAAAAGATGTCATGTTCCTGGGGCAGAAATCCGAACCGGCTACAAAAGAGGATCTCTACATTGCACAGGATCTCAAAGATACGCTTGCGGCGCATCGCGACGGATGTGTCGGCATGGCAGCAAATATGATCGGTTATAAAAAGAACATGATCATCGTATCACTGGGGATTGTCGATCTTGTCATGCTAAATCCCGTGATTACGAAAAAGTCAGGCCCTTACGAGACGGAAGAGGGCTGTCTGTCATTAACCGGCGTGAGAAAGACGACACGCTATCAGAAGATCACTGTGAAATATCAGGACACATCCATGAAACAAAGGGTGCAGGAGTTCAGCGGATGGGCGGCACAGATCATTCAGCATGAATGCGACCATCTCGAAGGCATTATTATCTAGCAGTTTCAGGAGGATGAGATGAGCCTGTATGCAATCGGAGACCTGCATCTTCATTTTCAGGCAGAGTTGAAAAACAGAGCACAGCTCAAAGACAGGGCGTGGAAGAATCACGAAAAGAAGTTTAAGAAGAACTGTGAAAAGCTGCTGTCTGACTCGGATACGCTTGTATTGGTCGGTGATCACAGCTGGGGAAGAAACCTGTCAGAGTGTGAGGAAGACTTTGCTTATATCATGAATCTGCCGGGGCGAAAGATTCTGCTTCGGGGAAACCATGATATGTTCTGGGATGCGAAGAAGACGGCGGCACTGAATGAGAAGTTCAAAGGAAAGCTTGCGTTCTTGCAAGGGAATTATTATTCATGGAATGATTATGCCCTGGTCGGGACAAAAGGTTTCACGTTCGAAGGCCCGTTCTATTTGAATGGCAGAGGTCAGATTATGGGATGGGATATAAAGAATGCGGAGCATGCTGAGAAAATCGTGAATCGGGAACTGGTAAGACTTCGGCAGTCGTTTGAGGCAGCCAGGGCAGATGGATATCAGAAGTTTATTATGTTTCTGCATTATCCGCCGACCAACATTCTGGAAGACTCCAGTGGCTTTACGAAAATGGCGGAGGAGTATGGCGCTGAGTACGTGATCTACGCACATTCGCACGGACAATCACGCTTTCATGACAGCATCATCGGGGAGAAAAACGGAATCCAGTACAGACTGGTTTCCGGGGATTATCTAATGTGGGAACCATTGCTGATCAAGACGTAAAAATGTTTAAAAGTTAAGAAACTGTATTTGGGAGAGATCAATGACTTGGAAAGTTTTACAGATACAAGAAGCGGATTATGGCTGTGAGGAACGCCTGGCTGGTGAGAAGACCAAGGTGATCGTCACACTTCAGAATGAAGGCGGGGAGCAGAAAGAGCTGACCGTGGAAGATGACTGGCTATATGAGAACGGAATTGATGAAGGCAGTATCTGGCCAGACTTGCTTGGAGACTGATGGTGGTGCCTGACCAGACTTGCTTGGAGACTGACGGTGGTGCCTGACCAGACTTGCTTGGAGACTGATGGCAGATAAAAGTTGAGAATAGTGGCAATTTAGATGCCGTGTTTGGCAGCTCAAAAAGTCAGGTGACATATAAAACCCCGGAAAAAGAGAGATTTAGACGCCGCGTTTGTCGGCTCAAAAAGTCAGGTGACGGATAAAATCTCAGAAATGAAGAGATTTAGACGCCGCGTCGGCCAGTCCATGAGTCGAAGTGACGGATAAGAAGCCAGAAAACAAGAAATTTAGACGTCGCACTAGCCCAATGCTTGATTTTGTGGTTTCCGCAGATCTGTTCTGGACAGAAGCATGCAGCCATTCTGATCTGGTGCTTCCTGCTTGTTCTTCATTGGAGCGTAGTGAATTAAAATCCTGGCCGGGTGGGTTCCTCACCTGCACTACTCCGGCAATCGAACCGATGTATGAATCGCGCCCGGACACAGAGATGGTCTGTGACCTGGCACGTTATCTTGACCTTGATGATGACCTGCTTCGGGCCGGTTACGATGAGACGATGCGCTATTTGATCTCGCCGCTTTCGGTCAGCCTCGGGGAATTAAAGGAGAGCGAGGCACCCATCAGAGTAGCTGAATTTACCCCATACAAACCCGGC